>JBOGMI010000050.1:0-1065 GCA_050746645.1 Bryobacteraceae bacterium
AGAAACTCTCGGCTCGCATAACGCCCCAGGATTCTTTCGCGCTCATGCTCATCGGCCACGGCACCTTCGACAGCGCCGGCTACAAGTTCAACCTCCCAGGCCCCGACATCACGGCGCACGAACTCGCCGTGCTGCTGGACCGCATTCCCGCGCGCCGCCAGCTTGTGGTCAACATGACCAGTTGCAGCGGCGCATCGATTCGCGATCTCGCGCGCAAAGATCGAATCGTGATCACCGCAACCCGATCCGGAAGCGAGAAAAATGCGACCGTCTTCGCGCGCTATTGGATCGACGCGCTGCACGATCCCGCCGCCGACACCAATAAGAACGGCACTGTTTCGGCGCTGGAGGCGTTTCGCTACGTGCAGAAGAAAGTGGCCGCCTATTTCAACAGCGAAAAGCTGCTGGCGACCGAACATGCTTTGCTGACCGATACCGGTTCGTCCAAGGGCGTACGCGATCCGGGGCAGGGAAACGGCCAGGGGGTGCTGGCGGCTGTTTTCCAGGTCTTGCATCCACCCGTCGAATCGGCCCAGGCGCTGAATCCGGCCAAGCAAAGCCTGGTGGCGAAAAAGCAGAAGCTGGAAGCCGCAATCGACCGTCTGAAGTTCCAGAAGGCGGCGCTGCCCGAGGCCATATACCGGAAACGGATTTCCGCGCTGCTGTTGGACCTAGCGCGCACACAAGCGGAGATCGATCAATGACGAAAATCGCGAGCATTGCCGCCTTGCTGGTCCTTGCTTGTGCCCTGGCGCAGGCTGCGCAGCTCGACAACTGCCGCGCCCTGCGCCATCATGGCGAGCTGGCCAAGGCTCGTTCCTGTTTCGCCGCGCTCGCCCAGTCGGACGATCCGTTTCTGAGCGGCGAAGGCTATTGGGGCCTGGGCAGTTATGAGTCGGCCAATGAGGAATTTCGCATCGCCTACAAACAGCAGCCGAAATCCGCTCTGGTGCGCGAGCAGTGGGGCGAGTTGTATCTCGATCATTACCAGCCGGGCGATGCGGCCAAACTGTTCCAGGAAGCGCTCGCCATCGATCCCAACGATGCAGCGGCTTATTTAGGTCT
>JBOGMI010000051.1:0-3843 GCA_050746645.1 Bryobacteraceae bacterium
ATCTCCGAGAAGAATGGAACGCTCGACATTTGGTTTCAGCCGCTCGGCGGCCATGTTTACCAACTGACGAAATACAAACAAGACGGCTCGCATTTGACCATGACCGTTGCGCCGCCCTCCGGGAACCATCCGGCAACCGTTTGGGAGTTGCATCCCTCCAACGGCAAACTGATCGGCACGCAGAAGCGCGGCACGAACACGATTGCGTTGACGGGCATGCGCGCGCCGGCGTTGAACCATCAACCGCCTGCCTCCTGGAGTAAGCCCGAAGCTCTCTTCAACGGCAAGAACCTGGACGGGTGGACGCCGGTTCCGGGCTCAGGAGAGAGCCATTGGGTGGCGAAAAACGGTGTGCTGATCAACCAGGCCCGCGGAGGCGATTTGATGACGACGCGAAAGTTCGAAGATTTCAAGCTGCACTACGAAGTGAACTGCCCCAAAAACGGCAACAGCGGTGTCTATCTGCGCGGACGCTACGAAGTGCAGGTTGAATCCGAACCGGTCGACCAGAACAAACCCAGTGAGCGGATCGGAGCCATCTATGGGCGCATTGCGCCGAGTGTTGTACTGCCGCGCACACCGGGCACCTGGGAGAGCTTCGACGTGACCCTGGTGGGCCGCACCGTGACCGTGCACCAGAATGGAAAGCTGATCATCGACCACAAGCTGATCAAGGGCATCACCGGCGGCGCGCTGAATGCCAACGAGGGAGAGCCGGGGCCGTTTTACCTTCAGGGTTCTGAAACCGGCGGGGCGAAATTCCGGGATATTACGGTGCAGGTGCCGCGGAGCTAAAGATCCTTTGTGGCGCACGCTTCAGCGTGCTGGCGTGGCCTTCAGCCCACGCTTCGCCCGAGCGAGCTAAAACTCGCTCCAGCACGTTAAAGCGTGCGCCACAACACCGGATCGACGCGCACTCTTCACAGTTACAATGAATCCGTGAAGCTTCTCGTTTTGGCGCTTGCAGCGGCGGGGCTGGTTTTTGCGCAGAATTGGCCGTTGCGGCCGGCGAATTTCACCATCCGGTTTGCGCCCTACACCGAACTGGTCAGCGGAGTGCCCATCTCATTCAAGATCCATGTGACCGATGCGCTGCACAAGCCGGTGGTGCAGGCAAAGGTCACGCTGGCAATCCATAAACGGGACCAAACCAAGACCACTTCCTTCAAGGCGCCTGCGGTCGCCCGCGGCGTCTACGAGGCCAAGCCGCTTTTCCCGACGCCCGGAACCTGGGAGGTCGTCGTCCAGGTCACGTGGCTCGACCAGCACGGTGCGCGGACCATTGAATACAATGTGCCGCGCAGCGTGGCGCCATGAGCTAAAGATCCTCGGGCCGCAAACCCGTCTTCTTCGAAATTTTCGCCAGGATGGTCGGCCCTAACTCTTCGGAGTCATGAAAAGAAAACGGAAAGTCGGGCCATCCTTCTCGTTTCATGATCTTGTGTGAACCGGCAGTCCGGTCGTGGCGCCAGCCTATCCGCTGAAGCGCCGAATAAACCCGTCGTGCCTTGGTAGAAGGCCACGAATTCATGCAGCGATGTCGAATTCGGCATTAGCCGATTCGGGCGGCAACTCGCCGTGAGCGATCCGATCGCGAACAATCTCTCGTGCGGCCGATTGAGCCCGCTGAATCGCGTCGGGCTGCGATTTTCCGTACAGAAGGATATTCAGCTCCGGAACCTCGGCAATCCAGCGTCCATCGCTTTCCCGATCGAGTTCAATTGTGAGCTTCATGCCAATCCATCAGAACATATAGAGCGGCGTTCCCGGAACCGGCTCTTCTTCGATGCCGCCGGCCGGCACCGGTTCGCCTTCGAGTTCGCCGGCCTGGCGGCAGTAGATGCCGTTTTCGCCGAGATAGATCTCCAAATCGGCCGGCTTGGGCAGCGAGCCTTGGATGAGCGCTTCGGAAAGCGGATCTTCGACGTACTTTTGCAGCGCACGGCGCAGCGGCCTCGCGCCATAGCTGCGGTCCGCGCAGGTCTTGTCGAGAACGTACTTGGCTGCGTCGGGCTCCAGCCGGATCTTGATCTGCTTGTTGGCCAGATTCACGTTGATCTGATCCACCAGCATATCGATGATCCGGATCAAGTCGTCGTCGGTCAGCGAAGTAAACAGAATCGTTTCATCCAACCGGTTCAAAAATTCCGGATTGAAGGCCCGTTTCACTTCGCTCATCACGTTGTCCTCGACTTTTTGCGGAATGCCGCTGGCGGGCGCAGCAGCGAAACCGATCTGACCGCGCTTGTCGAGGAAGCGCGCGCCCAGGTTCGAGGTCATGATGATGATCGTGTTCTTGAAATCGACCGTGTTACCGAGACCATCGGTCAACTGGCCATCCTCGAAGACCTGCAGCAGGATGTTGTAAATGTCCGGGTGCGCCTTTTCGATTTCGTCCAGCAGAATGACCGAATACGGCGCGCGTTTCACGCGTTCCGTGAGCTGCCCGCCCTCCTCGTAGCCGACGTATCCGGGAGGCGAGCCGATCAGCTTGGAGATGGAATGCTTCTCCATGAACTCGGACATATCGAAGCGCACTAGCGACTTCTCGCTGCCGAACAGGAATTCGGCGAGCGCGCGCGCCACTTCGGTTTTGCCCACGCCCGTGGGGCCCAGGAACAGGAACGAGCCGGCTGGCCGCTTGGGCGATTTCAAACCGGCGCGGGAACGGCGTATCGCGCGCGAGAGCGCCGAAATCGCCTTCTCCTGGCTGACCACGCGCTTGTGCAATTCCTCTTCGATGCGCAGCAGCTTGTTGATCTCTTCTTCTTTAATCGAGGTCATCGGCACCCCGGTCCAGCGCGCCACCACTTCTTCGATATCGTCTTTATTGACCACACCGGTGGAGGTGTCGTCGAGCTTGTATTTTTCGCGCAACTGGCGCAGGTTCTCCCGCTCCTTGCGCTCTTCGTCGGAATAGAACCGCGCTTTTTCGAACTCGTGGTTGGCGATGGCGTTCTCCATGCGATGCACGATGAATTTGATGCGCTTTTGGATATCGGCCACCTCGGAGGGCAGGGTGGTCTGGCGCAGCTTCACGCGCGCGCCGGCCTCGTCGAGCAGGTCGATGGCCTTATCGGGCAGGAAGCGATCCGGAATGAAGCGTGTCGAAGTGTAGACCGCCGATTCGATCGCTTCGTCGGTGTAGGCGACCGCATGGAATTTTTCGTAGCGTTCCTTGACCCCGAACAGAATGCGAATGGCGTCGGCCTCGTTCGGCGGCGGGACTTTCACGGCTTGAAAACGGCGCTCGAGCGAGCGGTCCTTTTCAATGGATTTACGGTATTCGCTGGGCGTGGTGGCGCCAATGCATTGGATTTCTCCGCGCGAGAGCGCCGGCTTGAGGATATTGGCGGCATCGAGCGAGCCTTCGGCCGAACCCGCGCCGACCAGCGTATGCAGTTCGTCGATAAAGATGATGGCGTTCTGGTTCTCCATCAGTTCCTTCATGATGGTTTTCAAACGCTCTTCGAACTGGCCGCGGTACTTGGTTCCGGCGACGATCAGCGAAAGGTCGAGACCCAGAATGCGCTTGTCGGCGAGAAACGATGGCACGTCGCCATCGGAGATGCGCTGGGCCAGACCTTCCACGATGGCGGTTTTGCCCACGCCCGGTTCGCCGATCAGCACCGGGTTGTTTTTGGTGCGGCGGCACAGAATCTGTACCACGCGATCGACTTCGTTATCGCGCCCGATCAGCGGGTCGAGCATGCCGTCCACGGCGGACTGCGTCAGGTCGCGGCTGAACTCGGCGAGCAGGGAACTCTCCTTCGGCCGATTGCTGGAGGTCTTCTCCGAGGCCGACCGCGCAATCTCCTCGCGAATCGCAGAGAGCCGCAGCCC
>JBOGMI010000052.1:0-24222 GCA_050746645.1 Bryobacteraceae bacterium
GCCGGGAAACCTCGCATGCCGATCCTTGGTGTCCATTTGGTGTCCAAATTGGCAGGGCACGAGGTAGAATCGATGGCAATGGGCGGAATCAGCAGACAGTTACTAAGCCGTCCAGATTCAGCAGATTGGAGCAAAAGTGTCGAAGCGGCAACGACTTGCCGGATTGCTTGGGTTCGAGTCCCTGCCTCCCAGCCATTCACCCCTGCCTCGTTTTTTTTTCAAATACTTCCGGAGGATGAGAGCTTCCTGGTGTCGGTTTTGTTGCAGAAACCGACACCACGCTACGCGATTTTGCCCATCTGCGAGACTGAAACCGACACCAGCGGCTCGGACATTCCTCGATCAGATCGCTGCGCTGGATCCAACAAAACATCGCCGCATTCGCTGGCAATCCTCATCAGGTCACGATCTTCGGGCAGTCGGCCTGCGCCGGCAGCGTGTGGCTGTTCATGCAGCCGCCTCTGACACGCGGTTTATTTCAGAGAGCGATTGTGATGCCGCTGAGGGTCTGTTCGCTTTTACTGATAGCCTTGCCGGGCAACCAGCGGTTGTACCGGTACCCCATTCACTAAGGTTCCGGCAGGCGCTTGCGAAACCGCATCATTCCAAGCTCTTCTGAGTAGATTGTCCCCAGGGTCCTTTTGTATTGCCTCGTGCAATTCCGAAAGGCCGCGACTCCAATGGCCCAGGCGCAACAGCGCGATCGCGAAGTTCACACGGATTCCAATCTGTCCAGGACTAAGCTTCAAAGCTGCCCGATACTTCTCTAAAGCCCCCTGCAGATTTCCACTCTTCTGAAGAGCTGTACCCTGGTTGTTTATGGCCACCGCCTTAAGCGTCCTTTGATAGAGGACATCTCGACGATGAAGTACATCGGCGAGCTTTTGCCTAACTTTGCCGGCTTCAGCAGAGCGGCCAGTCTCCTGAAGGGCACGCTGTAGGCTGTAAAGCGCTGATTGGCCGTCGGGATTCAGGCTCAGAGCCTGTTTCAGCGGCTGGATCGCCAACTGTGCGTTCCCGCGGTGAAGATACTCCGCCCCGAGGCGATACTGTGCAATCGCATCCTTAGGGTCCAGCCCGACTGCGCGCTTAAATGCTGCAAGTGCGCCAGTATCGTCAGACAGGGTCTCGCGCGCCCGGCCCAAGTCCGACCATGCAGCCGGATAATCGGGCTCCAGCGCCACGGCTTCTTCCAATTGAGCTACCGCCATGGAAGTCTCGCCTTGAGCCGTGTATACCTTGGCGCGAAGATAATGCGCATAGGCGGCACGAGGAGTCGTTCCCAGAATCTGCAGGGCACGGTCCAACGGAACGCCCGCCTTTTTAGATTGTCCCGCTTTGAGAAAAGAGAGCGCTTGTCTCATCTCGGCATGCGCATCATTCAAGTTGAGCGCGCTCTTCGCGCTGGGGGTCGCAGCTTGCTGAGCTAGCACAGTCGCGCCGGACATCAGAGCGACTGCTGCGAATCGGATAACGTCACGGTTCATCTCAGCCCCTTTATTCTTTCACGCTACCAAATTTCTGTACACGTGTGATTCCGGAGCCTTCAGTAGCACAGATCAACTGATCGACGGCTACTTGCACCAGCCTTTCGATCCTCCCGAGGGGCCACCTGATCTCAACGGTTACCCGTGTGGCGGATCCCAACCCGAAATGCAAGCGACGATCATTCACTGACAAGTACGAAGATTGACTTAGAACTTCTTGTGCTTGTACCTTACCGTTATACTGTACAGTAACTCGGGCGCCGATTGCGCTGCGGTTAGACTGCGTCCCAGCTAGTTGTACCTTTAGCCAATGGCCATCCCCTGTCACGTCGTTCCGCAGCAAGGACGGGGGCTCGTTTTGATTGACGATAACAATGTCGATATCGCCATCGTTATCGAAGTCACCAAAAGCACATCCTCGGCTGCTATGTACGGCTTGTAAAGCTTCTCCGGCCTGATGAGTGAGTTCCTCGAACTGCCCATTACCCAAATTTCGAAACAGCACCCTGGGGGATTTGAAGCGGGAATTGGGCTGCTGACCCTCGAGTTCCGGATATATGCCGCCCGTGACCCAGAAGATATCGGGCCAGCCGTTGTTGTCCAAGTCCGCGATGCCCGCACCCCAGCCTACAAAGCGCGTCTCGCTCGCTAAACCGCTGCGCCGAGTGACGTTGCGGAAGGTCCCTTTACCGTCATTCAGATACAGGCCCGGGGTGTCGTCGCTGAAATGCGTTTTGAGAATATCCAAATTCCCTGCAAGCATAAAGTCCCCGATCGCGACCCCCATGCCTGCCTGCTCCATCCCATCATCACTCAGAGCGACACCGGCTTCCATACCCCGTTCGGTGAACGTGCCATCGCGGTTGTTGTGAAAGAGCAAGCTGGGAGTGGAATCGCAGGCCACATATATATCTGGCCAGCCATCATTGTCAAAGTCTGCTGCAACCGCCGTGAGCCCATAGCCGCCGCGCACTTTATCAATGCCGGACCGCTCCGTCATATCCGTAAACGTCCCGTTGCCATTATTGCGGTAGAGAGAATGATGTCCATAAGGGAGCCCTCTGGGGCCGCAAAAAACCGGAACTCCTTTGTAGCTACACCCTCCTGGAGAACCAGCTCTAGGGACGGATTTCATATCGAAACCAACATAGTTCGCTACGAAGAGGTCCAGGTGTCCATCGCGATCATAGTCAACAAACGCGCAGCCAGAGCCGAATCGTGTTTCATGGCTCAATAAACCAGCCTCTTCGGTGACGTCTGTGAACGTGCCATCACCATTGTTTCGATAGAGCACATTCTGGCCCCAATAGGTAATGAATAAGTCTTCCTGTCCATCGTTGTTGTAATCACCGACTGTCACGCCGTACGCATATCCAGTGCGAAACAGCCCGGCTTTTTTCGTTACGTCCTCGAACGTGCCGTCCCGATTGTTTTTGTACAGGCGGTTGGATGCGTCGGCGAGCGGATCTCCGACTCGCGACCCGGAGAGCAAGAAAATGTCGAGCCAGCCGTCATTATCGTAATCGATAAAGGCTACGCCACAACTCATTGCCGCTGTGATGTAGTCGCGTCGGTGAAGATGGCCGCTGACCACTATTTCTTTCAGCCCGGCCTGAGACGCAACGTCGGTAAAGTGAGCATAAAACGGAAGCCCGGATGGTTTCCGAGCCGGGGTAGGCGTCACGTGACGTGAAGCCATGCCCTGACCAAGCGACTCGATCACTGATTGGCCGCACAAGCTGGATGCTGATGCTGCAAACAGCGCTAAGGCTTTACGTCGTGTCAAGCACTCCATACTTCGGAGCAAAGCCGCCTTGCGGGAGGCCTAAAAGAATATTCTCATTCCGATCTCCATTTGGCGGCCCGTCACATTTTCGGGAGTGGCGATCTGTGCCCCGTAAGTTCCTCCGGGCGCACCTTGAAATAGGTCGGTCCCGTAATTCGGGTCGGTAGGACTCAAATTTGGATCACCCCGATTCAATCGGTTAAACACATTGTAGGCGGATATTTTGATCTGACTGTGAACTCTCTCCGTGATGTTGAACTCTTTCATAAGACTCGCGTCTACATCCCAGAAGGACGGGCCGGTCAGGCAGGAAAACTGCACATTAAAGGGCACAATCGCGGACGAATTCGTAGCGAGCGGCACGGCAGCGGTGTTGAAGTACTGTTGTGGCGTAGAGTTGCTGACGCAGGGACTACCCTGGATTTCCACGGCGGCATTTACCGGAAATGCGCCGCTTTGAAGATTATTGAACCGTGGGTAGTCTCCACTCATAAAAGTAGAAACGCCACTGAGCTTCCATCCACCCACAAGAGCATTCAGCAGCCTGTTCGCATGTCCCAGGTAAGCTCGCCCATGGCCGAAAGGCAGTTGATATACGAACGCAAAATTGAAGTGGTTGCGGGGTTGATCGTTGCCCTGCCAGGTCAAAATGTTGTTGAACTCGTCAAGTGCGTTCCGATAATTCTGCAGCCAGCCCCGAATGTATACATATGACGCTACGAAGCTGTAGCCTCGGCTGAACCTCTCCTGTGCTTTAATCGTGGCGGAAACGTACCGCTCCGATGCGCCGAGGACCCCGATTTCGTATAGGGGCCCATATTGGGGATAAGGCGTTAGCATCTGTTGTAGTTGGACCCGTGGCGAATTGTACAGGTTGCCGGGAAGGAGCTTGGGATTATTCAAGTAGTGATAAAACGGATTTGCGATGCTTTGCTGGAGGAAGGCGGTTCCATACTGGTTGCCGATCCGGGGGTCTATTGCGTTTAGTTGGCGGTTGTACTGTTCATTCCCGAAATTCGCGAATGCAGTTCCCGAGACGACTAGCTGCTCCGGAAACTGGTGCTGCACGCTGAGATTGAGGCGGTCGTTGTAAGGCTGTCTCGATTTGGGATCGTACCAAAGGACGCCTCCTGTGCTTCCGCGCCCCGTAGCTGCGCCGCCGGCTTTTCCCAGAATAGGAATAAGCGGGTTGGTGGCAGCGGGAAACGGATTGGAGAATGTCTGCTGAGGCACGCCGTCCAGCAGGGGCAAGGTGTTCTGGTTGGCCGATTCCCCATAGAAAGGAGGCTCCAAAATGTTGATGTCCTCGAATCCGGGAATAGGAGCGTGGGCGAAATTAAGCTCAATGGGCTGAACGTAGCGGGCATAGCCGAAACGAATGGCCGTCGTATTGTTTAAACGGTAGGCAATGCCGAAACGCGGCGCCAGAGATACCTTCTGCGGGTTCCACATGCCCGGATGACCAGCGCTAGTGAAGCTCCATGCACCTGTGTAATGATAATACTCGCTGCCCAGCAGGGCCACGGCTTGCGCAGGCATCTGAGGCGGATTACCTAAGAACTCCGGTATAGGTGTCGAAAGATCAAGGCCTTGAGACAAAAGATGGTTTGGATCGCTAAACGCAGTTTCATATTCATCCCGGAGGCCCACAGTTATGGTCAACCGCGAGTTAACCTTCCAATTATCTTGAATAAACATGCCATACCAGGTTGAGAACGGCGTCGGGGCGGGTCCGCCGTACACTTCGGAATTGCCGTCAAGCGCGCCAAGGAGCATCGTCGCGAATTCGTCGCCCTGAGTCGAGGGCGGATTGTTAAAGGTACTGGCAGTAAGGCTAGCAGGAAAGTTAAAGGTATCGTGACTGTTAACGTAGGTAATACCTCCCGCGCGACGCCACTGAAAGCCCGCCTTCAAGAGGTGCGCCCCCATCTGGTGTGAATAGGTAGCACTAAAGGACTCCGCCTGCGGCCGTTGTAGCCAATAGACGGTCGGACCTCCTAAGCCGTCGCCGCCAATGTTCAGATGAGGCTCGTAAACGGGAACATTGTTCGAACTCGACTGGTAGGGAGCATACCATTTATTATTGGGCCAAATTTTCGAATACCCATCGGGCCCAAGGTCGGGCGCGGAGTATGAATCGGTAAAATTATGCCAGCCGCCAACAAAATCCACGACAGTAGTTGGATTAACAGTCCATACCAAGTTGGCTGATGCCTGATTTCCGCCTCTTATAGATCCGGTCGGTTGAACAAGAAAGGAATCGTTCGGCGTAGGGTTCTTGCCAAAATTGTTGGTATTGTATCTCGCCCAGTGACCGGAGAGCCTCCACTTATCGCTGATGTCATAATCTACGCGTTCCAAAAAGTTGTAGTAGCTGAATAAATTGGGTTCCGAAGCGGTATAGTTATTCTCGCCCGTAATATTGGTCCCAGGGTTATTGGCATCCCAGAATTCGTTCATCAGCGCCGTAGCGTCCGGATCGAAGCGACTGGAAGGGACAATGTTACGAGGAAAAGCCGTGCGTGTCACCGTGCTCCCGTTGACCATAGTGCTGAAAGGATCATAAATCGTCCTTAGGCCCCCATTGATATTGAGTGAGTGCGAAAAGTCTCCGCCTTTTTCAGCCGCCGTTGGCACCGTGACATCGAGGCTGCCGGGGCTGCTGATATTCCAATGCTCTATGGAGAAGAAACTAAAGAGCTTGTTGTGGATGATCGGGTTGCCGAACGTGCCGCCGTACATATTTTGGCGGGTTGAATTAAGGACGTCCCGAGTACGATCCGACATTGCACTTAGCCAGGGATACCGCCCGAGGTAGAATGCCATCCCGTGCCACTTGTTCGTGCCGGACTTCGTAGTTATGTCGATGGCGCCTCCAGCGCTGTGCCCGGTCTGGGCCTCAGTGCTGTTTATAGAAACAATAACGTTCTGGACGTCGTCTATATTAGGCACATAAGAAACCTTCTGGCCTATACCGTCGGCGGCGCCGTCCAATTCAAGGTTGTTCTTTAAGTTCGTGCCACCGCCCAAGTCTAGGCTATTTGCCGACCAGGAATTATACGGCTGGACCTCACCGCGGGTGTTGACGGCTTGCGGCTGAATCAAAGACAGCTTGAATGGGTTGCGATCAATTTTCGGCGTATTGGCCGCCAGTGTTGCACCAATCGTGAGATTGTTATTAGCAGTGTTGAGCTGCAACGCTTCGGCAGCAGCGTTGACGGTTACCGTTTGCTTTAATGCTGCAAGGCTCAGGGTTGCATTTACAGTTACGTCGCCGCCCGCTTCGACAGCAAATTCCGGCTGGGTAAATGTCGGGAAGCCAGCAGCCTGCACCGTAACTTTATAGCTGCCGGGTAGCATCAACTCAAAGATGTATATACCGGCATTACTTGTCTTACGAACCGTCGAGACCCCGGTGTTCACATTCAGGAGCGTGACTGTCGCATTTGGCACAACGGCGCCACTACTGTCCGTGACGACACCCTGCACCTCGCCCCGCGAGGTTTGTGCCGACAAATGGCGGCTGAGCGCCAATACGGACAGCACAGCAAGGACACAAGTGGCCCATCTCATCGGTGTCATAATACTCTCCTGTCTATTTACGAAGCAACGCGGCTCTTATTGTATGGCGCGGCACAAAGGAAGTCAAGGATAAAATGGAAAGCACAAGTGGAAGAAGGGCTGCTCCTCACATACTGTTTCTGGTTAAGAAATACGTTAGACCACATCCACAGCTGGCACAGAAGTGGTAATGACGATAACCGACGTATTGTCAGGCGATTGCGAAAACGCTGTTCCAAAGAGTGTTTCGTAGGAAGAAACGAATGGTCGCGGCCCAAGTATTAGGTGTGGCCCCGACACCACAACCGTGGTATTATTTCTCCCGAGAATATCAGAAGTGTTTAGTGCCGGCCGCTGGATCGTAGCGTTGATGGCGCTGGCCATGGAAATCACCGTAAGGAAACGAATTAGGGGGATGATCATTGAGTTCAAATCGTAGAACGTTTTTCTCGTCATTAGGCGCGGCGGCGCCACTCGCCGCTGCCCCGTTCCTGACTGCTGCTGCTCCGCCCCCGCGAGGTATGCCGGCCCCCAAGATCAAAGACGTGTCCGTCATCGGCACAGAGCCCGCCGGTGTTCGCTTGGTTGTGGTCAAGATTCGGACTGACCAGGATGGCCTGTACGGCTATGGGTGTGCGACGTTCACCCAACGGGCCGATCTGGTTGTCGATGCCGTGAATCGATATCTGAAGCCTCTGGTTGTCGGGCGGCCCACAGAAGCGATCGGGGATCTGTGGCAGGCCATGTACAATTCGTCGTATTGGCGCAATGGCCCGGTCTTAAATAACGCAATCAGTGGAGTCGACGAAGCCCTTTGGGATATCAAAGGACGCCAGGCCGGCATGCCGGTTTACCAGTTGCTTGGTGGGAAGTGCCGTGCGGGAGCAATGGTTTACCGCCACGCCTCGGGACACGAGATATCCCAGACCATCGACCAGGCGAAGAAGCTGATGGCGGAAGGTGCAAAGGCTGTCCGGCTTCAGGTTGGTGTGCCCGGAATGGCTGCGTATGGCGGTGGCGGCGGGCAGCTCACGAGCTCCGGGTTTGGTTCGCCTCAAGATCCGGTGTTTGAGCCGAAGCCGTATGTGCGCCGCACGCTGCAACTGTTCGAGGCAGGCAGAAAGGAATTAGGGCCGGATGTCGAATTGCTGCACGACGTCCATGAGCGCGTGCCTCCGCGCTTGGCCGTACAATTCGCAAAGGACATGGAGCAGTTCCGGATATTTTATCTGGAGGACGCTCTGTCGCCCGGAAACCTGGAGTATTTCCGGGAAATTCGAGCGCATTGCACAACCCCCCTCGCCATGGGAGAACTGTTTAACAATCCTCATGAATGGGAGATCCTGATCCAGAACCGGTGGATTGACTATATTCGCATGCACGTCTCTCAAATGGGCGGGCTGACGCCGGCCTGGAAAGTTGCGGCCCAGGCTGCAATGTTTCAGGTGAGGACGGCGTGGCACGGGCCCGGAGATGTTTCCCCCGTAGGGCACTGTGCCAACGTCACACTCGATGTCGCCTGCCGTAATTTCGGCATTCAGGAATGGAGCTCGCCTAATGAGCGCACATTAGAAATCTTTCAAGGCTATCCGGAGCTGCGCAACGGATACGCTTACCCCAACGAGAAGCCCGGCTGGGGTGTTGAGATCAACGAAAAAGCCGCTGCCAAATATCCGTTTGGCAGTTTTGAGCACGGCAGGCGCAAGAACATGAACGGCGGATGGGGCGTGGTTCGACGCCGAGACGGCACAGTTATCAATCAATAGCGGGATATGGGGGTTTTGTTGCGCAAGCGAGTGGTCCCTTTCTTGTTTCTCGCTACGGTCGCGTGCATGGCGCAGAGTAGCCGAACCGGAGCTCAAGTAAAAAATCCGCTGGCGGGGCAAATCGCCGCGATCAAAGCCGGTCAACACCGTTTCGGAGAGCGCTGCGCCGCTTGCCATGGTGCAAATGCGGAGGGAGGGCGCGGGCCGAGCCTTATAAGCAATCGCGATATCAAGCAAATGAGCGATGGCCGGCTCTTCAACACCATCCGGAATGGAATTCCGGGCACGGGAATGCCTCCTAACCCAATGCCGACCAAGCAGACTTGGGAAGTCGTTTCCTTCATTCGCAGCCTGAATGCTCCCGCCTATAAAACTCCGGTTGAAGGAGATGCCGAAAAGGGAGGTGCTGTATTCTTTGGCAATGCGGGTTGCAGCACTTGCCACATGATTCGCGGCAGAGGCGGGTTTATCGGTCCGGATCTCACGAACGTGGGGGTGTCTAATACAGTCGCTCAGATCCGCGAAAGTATATTGCATCCGAACAAGCGAATCGCCAAGGGCTTTGCTGCTGTAACGGTTGTTCTGAAAAACGGAACGCAGATTCATGGTGTCGCGAAGAACAACTCAAACTACTCTATTCAAATTCTTGATGCACAAGGACGCCTCCACCTCCTGAACAAATCGGATCTCAAGCAGGCGACGTTCGCTCGTAAATCGCTGATGCCCGACACGTATGCGAAGACTCTCAGCAGGCAGGACTTGCAGAACCTGGTTGCCTTTCTGAGTGGACAGACGATCCGGTCGAAGAGCAAAGCGGTGGTTCAACATAAGGCGACTATTCGACAGCGGAGTGGAGAAGGTGAACAGATTCGATATAGCGAGATCCGCAGGAGTCCGTCGGTAAACTGGCTCACTTATAACGGGGGTTATAGCGGGCGGCGTTACAGCCCACTTAAGAAAATCAATCGACAAAATGTCGGCAGCCTTGTTCCCCAGTGGACCTACCATGTGAAGGGTGCACGTCGGCTGGAGACGACACCTCTCGTCTTCGACGGCGTGATGTACATCACTAACACAAATGAGGTGGATGCCATCGACGCGACCACGGGCAGAAGGATTTGGGTATACCAAGAAGAACAGACGTCCAGACACGGGCGCAATCGTGGAGTCGCTTTGCTTGGCAACGCTGTTTTTTTTGTGACCGGCGATTGCCACCTTGTTGCCCTGCAACGTCTCACGGGAGCTGTTTTGTGGGAGAAACAATTCGCGGATGCAAGCAAAGGATATTACGCTACACTGGCGCCGCTAGCGCTGAAAGATTCTGTAATCGTGGGCGTATCGGGCGGCGAATCGGGAATGCGCGGCTTTGTGGCTGCGTTCTCGGCGTCGACAGGGCAGACCCTATGGCGTTTTTACACGATACCGGCAAAAGGCGAACCGGGGTCTAAGTCGTGGAAGAAATTGGATACTCCGTACGGTGGAGGCCCGACATGGATGACCGGCACCTTCGATCCGGAGCTGAATCTGATCTATTGGACCACTGGTAATCCGTGGCCTGACTACTATGGGGCTAGCCGCCAAGGCGACGACCTTTACACCGACTCGGTAGTCGCACTCAATGCGGACACGGGAAAATTGAAATGGTATTTCCAATTTACCCCTCACGATACACACGACTGGGATGCAGAGGAAGTCCCCGTTCTTGTCGACCTGGAATACCAGGATAAAATGCGGAAGCTGCTTCTTCAAGCGAACCGAAATGGATTCCTATACGTGCTAGACCGGGCGACCGGACAATTCCTGGGGGCTCACGCTTTTGTCAAAAAGCTTAACTGGGCGAAGGGGATCGACGCCAAGGGGCGGCCGATCGAGAATCCGAACATGGAGCCAATCCCCGGCGGCCGTAAAGTTTGCCCCTCGACGCGCGGAGCGACCAATTGGATGTCTCCGGCCTTCGATCCAGATACGAAGTTGCTATATGTTCCTACACTAGAACAGTGCGACAGTTATGTCAGCGTACAGCAGAGCCCGAAGCCGATGCATCGCGAGCCGGGCGGAGGAGCCCAATCGATACCAGGAGAGCCGGGGCAATTCTTTCTCCGGGCGATTAATCCTCTTACTGGTGCGCGGTGCTGGCAATATCCGATGACCGGGCCGGCAACCATGTGGACCGGAGCTGTTGCGACTGCCGGGGGGCTCGTCATCTTCGGGAATGACGATGGGCAGCTCGTGGCCGTAGATGCGGCAACTGGAAGAGACCTCTGGCACTACAATACCGGCCAACTGTTGACGGCATCCCCGATTACTTTTTCTGTGCATGGAAAGCAGTTTGTGTCCATTGCCGCTGGCGCTGATATCTTTACATTTGGACTGCTAGAGCCGAAGCAGTAAATCATTGCTGACGTTTATCTGATTAAGCTCAAATCTCACGGCTTCCAAATTCAACACTGAAAGTGACGCCCCCGGACGATAGGGCAGGAAGAGGGTTAATACGAATACCGGAAAACTAATGGCGGCGGCAGCGTTGGCGCCTCTGCTGGTTTTTGCTGCCAGGAACCAGGCCGCGCAGCCGTATGGGTCCATTCAGCGGCTGAATGCTCGGCTGAACGGGATTATTGCGCCAGGGATGAAGGTCATGCGTGTGGCAACTGGATTCAAGTGGATCGAGGGGCCGGTTTGGGTATCCGCACCTGGATACCTTCTCTTCTCGGAAATTAGTATTCGCAGCATCGGCAAAATGCAGCCTGGCCAGGGCGTCGACATTTTCATGCACCCAATCAAATCGAATGGCATGACGATCGATCCACAGGGACGGCTGACGGTAGCAGGTGGCTCGCGGCGCGATGTTTATCGGCTGGAGACGATGAACCCTCATGGTCAGATCACGATTCTAGCGGACAAATACCATGGCGTTCCGCTGAACAGCCCGAACGATCTGGTCTATAGCAGCGATGGCTCGCTCTATTTCACCGACCCTCCCTACGGCATGCCGGCTCATGCAGGGAAACGACTGCCCTTCAGCGGCGTTTACCGCCTTCCGAAAGCAGACCAGATCAAACCGGGCAACCCACCGGATAACGACGCCCTGCAGCTTTTAATTAAGAACCTGCCGCGGCCGAACGGAATCGCATTCTCGCCCGACGAACATTATCTTTATGTTGATAATTCGACGCCAAAGAGGGTTTGGATGCGCTATCCAGTTAAGCCCGATGGCACGCTTGGCAAAGGAGCGGTTTTTTACGACGCGACTTCCACGCATAAACCGGGAAGTCAAAATCCCGATGGAATGAAAGTGGATCGCAACGGCGATATCTTCAGTGCCGGCGCCGACGGCCTCTGGATCTTCGCGCCAGATGGAACGCACCTGGGTACGATCCACTTAAAGGGGACAGTTTCCAACTGCGCCTGGGGCGGTGTCGATTTGAAGACGCTGTACATCACCGCCAGCCCCAGCATCTATAGCATCCATGTGAAAGTGCCAGGGATACGTTGAGCCAAAACCCAAAACTGATCCAAGGCGAACTGGAGTACTCACACCGATCAAAACTGGAATCGCAGGCCCATCTGTAGCTGCCTTGGGTTGCCGACGGTGCTCGTGATGTAACCGGCCTGTGGATTTCCGATATTCGGATTTGGGCTGTGGGTCGAGGGAGAGCGCTGTTGACAAGCAGCGCTTTAGTGCCGATGAATGAAGATTATCGTTGAACGCGGCCGGAACCAGCTCCCTTTACCAGTCCCATCACCTCGTCAAGCGTAAACCGATTAAAATCTCCAGGAATCGAATGCTTCAAGCACGATGCCGCTACGGCAAACTCTAGGGCTTCGGCTTCCGAGCCGAGAGTCGAAAGTCCGTAGATCAGCCCTGCCGCGAAGCTGTCGCCGCCTCCCACACGGTCGACAATATGTGTAATCTCATAACGCTTGCTGAGGAGGAAAGAAGCATTGCCGCTGCTTAGCAAGCAAGCCGACCAACCATTGTGCGAAGCACTGTATGATTCACGCAGCGTAATGGCAATCAGTTTCAAATTCGGATAGGACTGAAGTACTTGTTCCGCCAGTCTCCGGTATTCCCTAACTTCCAACTTTCCACTTTCCACATCGATGCCCGTCTGGATATTCAAGCATTTTTGGCAGTCCTCCTCATTCGCGATACATACGTCCGCATGCCTGAGAAGCTCCGGCATCACCTCTTGTGCTGTCTTGCCCCACCGCCAAAGAGTCTTTCGGAAGTTAAGGTCAATTGAAACGGTGCCTCCAGAAGCTTTCGTCTTCTTTATGGCGTCCAGCGCAAGCGCGGCAGCCGACTCGCTAATCGCCGGCGTGATTCCTGTAATATGAGACCAACTAACACCCTCCAAAGTTTTCTTCCAATTGATCGCATCAGGCTTCGCAATCGCGATGGCACTGCCAGCACGGTCATAAACGACCGTCGATGGTCGCTGATTGGCACCGGTTTCGACATAGTAGACGCCAAGCCGCCCAGGGCCTCGCACAATGTGCTCCGCGTCCACGCCGAATCGTCTCAGGTCACCCACGAAAGCCTCCGCAATTGGGTTGGCTTGGGGAAGCACGGTGATGAACCGACTCTGGCCGCCGAATTGTGCGACACCTACAGCGACATTAGCTTCGCCCCCTCCCCATGTGGCCAGAAATTGTGGGGACTGCAGAAATCTTTCCAATCTCGGAGGCGCGAGGCGCAGCATTATCTCGCCAAAACTAGCAACGATCCCGGACATTCATGAAGATTGTACAGTAAAGAGCATGCAGACTGCAGAACAAATCGTCGAGCGCATAAAGACACTGGCCATTATTCCAATCGTTCGCGTGCCTGATTCCGATTCAGCAATTCGTTCGGTGGAGGCCATCTGTGAAGCTGGTATTCCATGTGCCGAAATAACCATGGACTGTGAAGGGCGCCATTCGGGCGTTGGAGCAAGTTAGCAAACGTTTCGGTGACACAGTTCTATTGGGTGCTGGTAGCGTCCTTGATCCGGAGACAGCCCGCACTTGCATGCTAGCGGGCGCGGAATTCTTTGTCACACCATCGCTAAATATAAAGACCATCGAAGTGGCCAAGCGCTACTCGAAAGCTATATATCTTCCCAGGTGCTCTCACGCCCACCGAGGTTATAACGGCTTGGCAGGCCGGCGCCGATGGCATTAAGGTGTTTCCATGCAACGCGCTCGGAGGAGCAACATACATTAAAGCTCTGCGCGGGCCATTCCTCCATATAAACTTTGTCCCCACCGGTGGAGTTAGCCTAGAAACCGTAGCGGGTTTTCTCAATGTGGGCTGTATCGCCGTTGGTGTGGGCAGTGAACTGATCGATGCGAAGACTATCACAGCAGGCAAATACGAAGTCTTCGTGGAGCGCGCTCGCCAATTTCTCCGGAGAATAGCAGACGCAAGAAATGCTTCCGCAGCTTAGGCCGGAAGCGTTCGGCGGAGCTTTTATTACTCAGCAGTGGCGAACGCTTTCAGTGATAGCGGTAAAACAAAAGAGAGTCGGCATCCAGGGCAGATGGAAGCACGTCGTTTGGATAGTGTTTATTGACATTCTCTGCGGTAATCAGCACGTGTCTGACGAAAGTGGCCGGAGCTTTCGGTTTTTGCCTCAGGATGTCCGAGGCTAAGCGCATGAGGTGAGGGCCATATCGCTCGGGGAAAAATCCGACTGAACCAATCAGGCGACTGCCGCTTTTTCGCAACTCCATTCGAGCGGCGATAGTGCCGTTCTGACCCATCACCGCACATTCTTCCGAGCGCCCCGCCTCAGAGAATGCCCGCAACGCCCCTAGCGCAACAGCGTCATTAATGGCGCCGACCAGAAATCGCTTTGCGGTGGAGTGCGCAAGATATTTCAGCAGGATTTCTACTGTTTCGGCATACCCTCCTTTGCAGTCCAAACGAATAGTGGCGAGAGCATTTGGCCTAGGCAGGGCCTCGCTGATCCCAGCGATTACGCCCGTTAGGCGCGAATTCGTGAGTGATCCCGCCGCTGCGTGGCCCAGTAATAGCACGACATCTACCGCACTCTGCCACTCCTTGGCCGCCCAAGCCGCGAGAGCACGTCCTGCGATTCGGCCGGCGGCATGGTTGTTTCCCCCAAAAAAAATCGCCCCAGGATGCGGAGTGTGCACTGCTATCATCGGAATTCCGACGGAAGCGAACTCGGACGCCACTGCGCCGGCCACGCGGTGGCAAACTTGAAATTCGATGGCGAGTTCTACCCCCTCTCGGATGAGGCGACGGCAATTGCTGAGTGCGATTCGCTCGCTGAGTTGATTATCGACTTCAATCAGCTCGGTCTCGGTTGCGACAGCGGCCTCGCGGATGCTTTTCGTAACGACTTGTCCAAATAGAGACTGGCTCGTCATTGCCGCGTAGCCCAGGCGAAGTCGTTTCTTGCCGTTCGAAACAACAACCACGCGGTAGCGATCTACAGCTATGCGTTCCAGCAAGCCGCCAGCAACCAGACTTTCGGCTGCGCGAAAAGCGGTAGTCTTGTTCAGACCTGTGCGCGCGACCAGCTCGCGCAGGGGGATAGCCTCCCCATCGAAATTAAACGATTTCAATATCCGGCAGGCTCTCAGAATTGGACCCACAAGATAGTTGACCTTTGATCCAGAAAATCCGCGGGATCCGGCGCTTCCGCAAGGGGAAGACGGCATTTCATCACCTCCAATGTTTCATTGCGAGAAATGGACTAGAGTTTATCACACATCAAGCGATGCGTTGGTGGATCAACTATCAGTACAACGTTTCCCTGTGCTTGCGACGACATCGTTCCACGTTTTGTTTCTTGAGCTGAAACGGAATTGTGCAGATCCCACTCCCATCGAGAAACTCTCTTGAGCCGAGCGCCTCAGTATGGTAGTGTTTTCCCAGTTTAATAGCTAGCCAAGGATGTTCGCTATGCGTCTGAAGTCGATCTTCGTTTTCACCGCTTTTAACGAGAACAACAGCATAAATGGCGCACCCCAAGATTCGGCGCAAGTCACATTGGGCGGTATTACCGTGCAGAACGCCGAGGAATTCGGGGCTACGAACGATCTACACTTTCCACCGGAAGCCGTTGGGGAGATGTCTATTGTCACATCCGCTTATTCGGCTCAATATGGCAACACCGGAGGTGGACTTCAGCGTTATGAGATTAAATCTGGTACTAATACATATCACGGAAACGCGTACGAATACCTCAAAAACACCGACTTCGACGCTCGGGGCTTCTTCAACCTCCAGCGGCCGATAGATAGGCAAAACGAATACGGCTTTAGACGGACCCGTTCATTTGGAACGCCCGCGATTATCAGACGTTGGGAAACCAACAGTTTTGGTACGCCACCTCGTGATGAAGTGACTTTTTAAACCATTGAGGACGTCATGTTACAAAACATCAATCAAAGAGGCAAAATATGAAGCGCCATGAAGGAGTCGCGCCGCTAGCTGAGCGGATTTTCCATACTGACCCGAGCAAATACAGAACAACCCATTCGCACCACAGTGCCGGTTATATGGCCTGCATGTCTCCCAGCTTCATAACAAGCCCGGCTATGGAAACGAATCTTTTTTTCGTTGATCGTTGCCAGATTCTTCCCGGCGGGGGTGTCGGCCATCACTTCCATAATCATTGCGAGGAAATGTTCATCATCTTCGACGGCGAAGCGGAATTCACGATTGACGGGCGCACTTCGGTTCTGAAGGGGACCGTGGGAGCGCCATGCCGGATGGGGCATTCCCACGCGATCTATAATCCCTCGAGTAAGCCGGTTGAGTTTATGAATATCAACGTGTCGGCGATCAAAGGGCACTACGACGCGTTCAATCTGGACGACCCACGAACACACGTCGCGATGAAAGACCCGATTCCTGTGTTCATGACCATGAACCTGGACAAGAAGTTACTACGCCCGATACAGAATTACCACAATGGACACGGAACTGCGCAATACCGGCGCACGCTGGATTGGGATGTTTTTCTAACAAACTGGTCCTATATGGACCATTTGCTGCTTCCGGCAGGAACAAGCGACGGGCTTCATCGGCATCGTTACGTGGAGGAGATTTATTACGTTCTGAATGGAGAAGGCGAGGTCACGGTTAACAGAGAGAAGGCGAGCATTCGAAAGGGCGATGCAGTTGCGGTGCACCTCAACCAGGCCCACTCGTTCGCCAGTAATGGCGGCGGCGCCCTTGAGTGTATGATCATCGGAATCACGACAGATCGAGGCGTCATGGACACGGAGTTGGTTGTACCGGGCGGATCGCGACACGGCGGTTAGGCATGTTGGATCGGCGCTTCGGTCCTGCACAGCGGATCGCTATCCGATGCGAACGCGCTCGCCCCGCCGCTTGCAGCTGTACTTTCGGAGGCGGTCCCGCGGGTCAAAAACGCTGAAGTCTGAGTCGAGCCAGTGGCTGCGAATAGAAAAGAGGAGGGTTGATTTATGAACCGTAGAGAGTTGTTGGCTATGGGTTTGGCGCTACCTGCGTTGGCGGCGGATCCGTTGGCGCAACGAATTCAGCACACCGAACCGAGCAAATATAGATACACTCGATCGCACGACAGCGCGGGCGATATGGCCTGCGAGAGGATGTTCAACTCTAAGAGTCTGGAGACGAATCTTGGCTTTATTGATCGCTGCCAGATCACGCCGGGCGGAGGTGTGGGGCATCACTTTCACAATCAGTGCGAGGAGATGTTTATTATCTTCGATGGCCAAGCGGAATTCACGATTGACGGACGCACTTCCGTTCTCAAGGGGACCATGGGAGCGCCATGCCGGATGGGGCACTCCCACGCGATCTATAATGCCTCCCGTGAGCCGGTCGAGTTTATGAACATCAACGTATCGGCGATCAAAGGGCACTACGACGCGTTCAATCTGGACGACCCACGAACACACGTCGCCATGAAAGATCCGATTCCTGTGTTCATGACCATGAACCTGGACAAGAAGTTACTGCGCCCGGTACCGAATTACCACAATGGACACGGAACTGCGCAATACCGGCGCGCGCTGGATTGGGATGTTTTTCTGACGAACTGGTCCTATATAGACCAGTTGCTGCTCCCGCCTCGGGCAAGCGACGGCGTCCACCGGCATCGCTACGTAGAGGAAATTTATTACGTCCTGAATGGGGAAGGCGAGGCCACGGTTAATGACGAAACGGCACAGATCCGCAAAGGGGATGCAATTCCAGCGTTGCTCAATCAAGCGCATTCGTTTGTCGGCGGGTCCGGCCAGGGACTCGAATTGATGATTATTGGAATCTCTACGAGAAGAGGCATAATGGATACCGAACTGGGGCCCGGTTTTGAACGACACAGGGCTGCAGAGCATAAATCCAGGAGAAGCTAATGGCGGCAACATTAAAGACGATCGATGCGCATGCTCATTTGGGAGAATGCTGCGTTTTTGGATTAATAAGCACCGAGGAGGAATTGATCCGAAGGATGGATGAAAGCGGGATTGATGCCACTATCGTGCAGCCATATCCCGGCGCGAAAGAGGCCGCCAAAACTCATGACCGCATCGCGGAAATGTGCGAGAAGTATCCAGGGCGCTTTTTTGGTCTGGCCAGCGTCAGTCCCCATGGAGACCACGATGCTTACCTGCGGGAAGTGGAACGCTGCGTGAAGGAACTGAAGTTTGTAGGCGTTAAGCTCCATACGATTGGACACGGAGTGAATCCGTTATCCGAGGACGGAGATTTGGTGTTTGCGACAGCACACCAACTGAGCATTCCGGCGATGGTTCACACCGGTCCGGGTATTCCGTTCGCACTGCCATCGCTTTGCATCCCCGCGGCCCAGAAATATCCTGGATTGAACATCATACTAGCCCATGCAGGTTTCGCGGTCTTTTCCGCCGAGGCGCAAGTTGCGGCTTCCGTGTGCGGCAATCTCTATCTGGAAACGTCCTGGTGCATCGGAGAAGATATTCGGTGGATGATTTCGACCATCGGTCCGAGCAGAGTCATGATGGGCGCCGACCTGCCGAGCAACGTTCCAGTCGAGGTGGCAAAGTATAAAGCGCTCGATTTGGACAAGGCGGTGTATGACAGAGTAATGGGTGGCACCGCTATAGAGATATTTAACCTGAATCGGAAGAGCTAAAAAGATGTTTGTACTGCACATAGACATGAAGCCAAAGCCGAGTTCGGAACAAGCTCTGGAGGAGATCTACCTGGACCATTTCCGCCCAACCGTTTCGCGGCAGCCGGGATTCGTTGACGTTCATTTGTTGCGCCCGGAAGAGGGGGGAGGCGATTACCGGCTTTGCCTCAGTTTTGATAATCAGGCATCGCAGCAACAGTGGGTTGAAACCGATGTTCATCAGAAATTGTGGCCTCAATTAGAAGGCCAATGTGTTGGCTATTCTGTAAAATACTATAAACCTGTTGAGTGAAACGCACCTCGACGCCGAAGGACATGAGCAGGGCTTTGCCAGATTATGTAGGGCTTTCGAGCCCTGTGCCAGGTGCTAACCGTGCACCGTGGTACCGGAGCACCTTTCCTACTTACGCGGGAATCTTTCTTTGGGTAGGGTTCTATCTTACCCTCGCCGGACCAACACTCGCCTACGCCAGCCCCGCTGTTTGCTTATGGGGAGTTCTTCTGGCCGGCTTTCTTTGTTTTGCCCTTTATTACTACGCGCCGGCGATGCTTGGCATGCAGACCGGGCGGTCGCTTTACGTAGTCGGTAGCTCCACCTTTGGAGTTACGGGTGGGTACATCATGCCTGGCTTGTTGATGGGGCTCTTGCAGGTAGGCTGGGTCGCCGTTATCGCCTCTGTAGCCTGCAGCTTCATTATGAAGGGGCTAAATCAAACATCGAAGACTCTTTTTATCATCCTTGTCATTATTTGGGTATATAGCCTCGGATGGGTGGCAATTAAAGGGATCCGCCACGTCGGACATGTGGCAAAGTTTTCGAATTGGGTGCCTCTGATCATGATCATCATCGTTTTCTGGGCAAATAAAGGAGGTATTTCCCACTATGCGGCCCCACACAAGGACTCCTGGACGGGCTTTCTCAACATGCTAGCGATTGTGATTGGTTACTTCGCAACCGCAGGAGCAGCCGGTGCGGATTTCGGGATGAACAATCGGAACAGGAAAGATGTAGTTTTTGGAGGGATTTTGGGCATTGTAGTCGGCGCTCTGATTGCCGGCGGGCTTCCGATTCTCTCCGTAGCCGGTTATTTGGGCCGGCATGCCGGGCCCCGGACGTACGACTATTCCGCTGCTATCGCGACCGTTGGAACTCTGGCTCCAGCGATGTTCTTTCTTTTCGCCGCTGCTTCCATTGTGCCGACCTGCTTCTCCTCCTTTATCGCTTCGAATAGTTTCAGCACCATGTTGCCGCGGATACCCCGAAGCGCTTCCACACTGGTTGCGATCAGCGTGAGCGCACTTCTGGCAATCACGGGAGTCGCCAGTAATCTTGTTGGCTTTTTTGGAATCGTGGGGGCATCTTTCGGCCCCATCTGCGGTGCTATGGCGGCAGATTATCTCGGTTCGGGAATGCGATGGTCCGGTCCACGGTATGGCGTAAACTGGGCTGGATATATCGCATGGGCCGTTGGGTTTTTCATCGGAATCCCGGATCATATACCAGGAATGCCAACTGCCTGGGTGAACGCTGATAACCCGTCCCCTCTATATGCATTTATTGCAGGGTTCGTTGTTTATCTCATACTGGCCCAGTTAGGATTACGACCGCGGCTTATGGACGCCTCCATGAGCAAGAGCAAAATCGGAGATAGTGCAATCGAGATGGGGCGGTATGAGGGACGGATCACCGGAGTCGACTAAAAGTTCAGGGTGCAGCAATCTCATTGTTTTGGCCGCTGCCGGTCAGCTCGTCCGTATATCTGGCAATCATGATTTCTTCATTGGTCTTGATCACACGAACCTCGCTGGCGCTCTCCGGGGCGGAGATGACGGGCGCATTTGCTTCGTTGTGCGCGGGGTCGAGCCGGATTCCGATAAACTCCAGGCCTTCGCAAATACGGCTTCGAATGGAAGCGGCGTTTTCTCCAATGCCGGCGGTGAAGACCAGCGTGTCCACGCCGCCAAGTATCGCGGCGAGCGCCCCCAAAAACTTCTTGGCTTGGTAGCAGAAGAGTGCGATCGCTTCAGCAGCGTACGGACTGTCGCTCTCCCTCGCGAGCAAGTCTTGCATATCGGAGCTGATTTCCGACACACCTAACAGCCCAGACTTCTCATTGAAAACCCTTCTAGCCAACGGTGGCGACAATCCCCCTTCAAGCAGGTAGAGAACGACGCCTGGATCCAGGTCACCGCACCGGCTACTCATCATCAGTCCGCCGGAAGGAGTTAGGCCCATCGTCGTATCGATCGGCTCAACACCGCGAATAGCAGCCATGCTTGCGCCGTTGCCTAAGTGCGCTACGATGATTCGCGCGCCGATTGATGCGCGCCGGAGTTTAACCAGCTCCTGCAGGATGTAAGCATACGAGAGGCCGTGAAAGCCATAGCGGATCAGACCGTCATCAAAATAGTGACGGGGGAGCGGATAGAGCTTTGCTATTTTCGGCGACTGTGCGTGAAATGCAGTATCGAAACACGCGACCTGTGGCAATTCCGAATGTGCGCTGTGGATGGCTTGAATGGCTTCCAACTCATGAGGCAAGTGCTCCGGAGCGAACGGCACGAGTTGCGTCAGCCGTTCGATTAGCTTTGGCGTAACGATTTCGGGTTTCTCATATTCGCGACCGCCGTAAACCACGCGATGCCCCACGGCCCGCAAATCTCTGTACAGTCCATGAGCTTGAAGCCATCCGAAAAGAGCGCGCAGAGCGGCGCCGTGATCCGGTAGCTCTATGGGCTGGCTCTTACCGGCGGCGTTGAACACAGGATTAGGCAGGCCAATCCTTTCGAACCTGCCCGACACCGGTGGTGCTCCGTCAGGCTCTAGATCGTAGACCGAGAATTTGAGGCTGGAAGAGCCGCTGTTGACCGTTAAGATGTAGCCCATATTCGGTTGCTTTTCATTCGCTTCGAGGCAAGTCCTCGCATCCATGGAGGATTCTGTGCCGGATCACAGAGAACGCGCGGAGATCGGAGCGAAATTGCTGGACTGTGCGAGCAGATGAAAAAGGCGCAAACCGCGTTATGCCAACGGTAGAACTCAAGTATTTGCGATGCATAACTCTCGGTCCAAACGTCTAAAGTCGGGATCTTTCCATGTTTGAATTCGACATCAGCATTTCCAGCGCAGTTCGCGTGGACAATCCACCGCTTTTCCAGTCTCGCTCACTCTCTCCGGATCTGCTGGACAAAATGCACCGCTACTGGTGCGCGGCAAACTACCTGACCATCGGCCAGATATATCTCAAAGACAATCCATTGCTTCGCGAACCCCTGAAACCGGAGCACATCAAACCACGGCTACTAGGACATTGGGGAACTTCTCCAGGCCTGAGTCTGATCTATGTCCATCTGAACAGGCTCATTCGTGAGCACGATGTGGATGCGATCTATCTCGCCGGTCCTGGTCACGGCGGGCCAGCGATTATCGCCAATGTGTATCTGGAAGGAACGTACTCCGAAGTTTATCCCAAGATCACGCGGGACGTGGCGGGAATGCAGCGCCTCTTTTGGCAGTTCTCGACGCCGGGCGGTATCCCCAGCCACGTCAGTGTTCCGACTCCGGGTTCAATCCATGAAGGCGGCGAACTCGGGTACGTGCTTACTCACGCATTCGGCGCGGCCTTCGACAACCCGAATTTGCTCGTCGCCGCGGTCGTCGGTGATGGCGAAGCTGAAACAGGACCGCTTGCAGGCTCCTGGAAGAGCACAGCATTTCTGAACCCCGCGCGTGACGGCGCGGTTTTGCCTATTCTGCACCTCAACGGTTATAAGATTGGCGGCCCCACAGTCTTCGGCCGTGCACATGATGAAGATCTCCGCAGCATCATCGAGGGATACGGGTACGATGTACATTTCGTGGAGGGTTCGGATCCTCACTATATCCATGAGGCATTTGCCACAACGCTGGATCGTTGCTATCAATCGATACGTGCTATTCAGGAGAGAGCCCGAAATGGAGGCCGGAGCGATGACCATCCGCGTTGGCCTGCCATCGTGCTGCGGACGCCAAAGGGTTGGACTGGCCCAAAAGAGCAGGATGGGTTGCCGGTAGAAGGAACGTTCCGAGCCCACCAAGTCCCGCTCACCGGCGTTCGGACCAACCCGGCGCATTTGCTCGCCCTCGAAACCTGGATGCGCAGCTATCAACCGGAGAAACTCTTCGACGAGAACGGCATGTTGATTGATGAGCTCGCTGAGCTCGCCCCGGTTGGAGACCGCCGCATGGGAGCGAATCCTCACGGCAACGGCGGGCGAATTCTGCGCAATCTGAACCTGCCCGATTTCCGCGAGTACGCAGTGGAAGCGAAGCGGCCCGCGACGGAGCATCGTGAATCGACCAGGCAACTCGGTGCGATGCTCCGCGACATCTTTCTCAAGAATGCTGAATCAGCCAATTTTCGATTATTCTGCCCCGATGAAACCAATTCCAATCGCCTCAATAATGTGTTCGATGTCGAAAACCGCTGCTTCATGGGCCGCACGATACCCATCGACGATCATGTGAGTGCAGAGGGTCGCGTCATGGAGGTGCTGAGCGAGCATCTCTGTGAAGGTTGGCTGGAAGGCTATCTTCTTACGGGGCGGCATGGCTTATTTGCTACCTACGAAGCCTTCGCCATGATCGCAGCATCAATGATCGTCCAACACACTAAATGGCTCGAAGAGGCCACGCGACTGGAATGGCGCGTTCCGATCGCATCCTTGAATATTCTCCTGACTTCCACGTGCTGGCGCAACGATCATAACGGTTTCAGCCATCAGGGTCCGGGCCTGATCGACGTCATGCTTTCGAAAAGAGGCACCGTCGCCCGAATCTACCTCCCTCCCGATGCAAATTGCCTTTTGTCTGTGGCCGACCACTGCTTCCGCAGCCGCGGCTACGTTAACCTGATCGTCATCGATAAGCAACCGCAGTTGCAATGGCTGGATATGAAGACGGCTATTGAGCACTGCCGGCGAGGAGCGTCCGTTTGGGATTGGGCCGGCAACGATGCGGGCACAGACCCCGACGTTGTCCTCGCCGCAGCCGGAGATATTCCTACTCTCGAAACGGTCGCCGCAGCATGGTGGCTCCGAAAGGTGATTCCGGAATTGAAGATTCGGGTAGTGAACGTTGTCGATCTTATGACCCTCTTCACTCCCGATACGCATCCCCACGGAATGGAACCCGCGCGATTTGAAGAGCTGTTCACTGCGTCCAGACCCGTGATTTTCGCCTTCCACGGATATCAGCGGGCGATTCACGAAGTAGGCCATGGACGACCGAATGCCGATCGCTTTCATGTGCGTGGCTTCATGGAGCAGGGGACCACGACGACACCGTTCGATATGGTCGTCCTAAATGGTATGAGCCGTTTTCATTTGTGCATCGAAGCACTCCGCCGCTCCCAGCGCTTCGCGAACCGTGCGCCGGCACTCATTGAGCAGTTTGAGCAGCGCATCGGCGAGGCAGTGGCTTATTCAAAGGAACACCTTGAGGATATGCCCGAGATACGCGA
>JBOGMI010000053.1:0-1890 GCA_050746645.1 Bryobacteraceae bacterium
AGACGAGAATAACACAAAGTCCGGTTTCAGCCCGAGAAATGCAGCGTCCAGGTCGCCAGCCCCTGATACTCCTTGGTCGTCGCTTTCATGTTGAGCCCGAAATCGCCCGCGGCCGTTTTCAGGCTGGCATTCAATGTCTCGCCCGTCACCTTTCCGCCGGTCAAAACCGCACCCAACCTCACTTTCAATGGTTTCAAGGGACCATTCTCGAAACCAAGGCTTAAGGCGAGATTGACGGTCTTCTTGTTTAACTGATCGCTGGCTTTCAGAGTCAGATCGAAGGGGTGCGTCTTCAAAATCAGACTGCCATTGATTTTTTGCACCGACGCAGCCGCCGCAATGACTCCCAGGCTTACGGAAACCTGCACGCTCTTCCATTTTTCGGTGAACACGGTCCCGGCGCCTAATATTCGCTTATCGGGTTGGAAGGCCAGCAGTTGGCCTTGCATCGTGAACTTGCCTACTTTGAATACTTTGAAGGGCTTACCTTTTAACTGCCCTACCGCCGCGCTGGTGACGGCGCCACCGCTTGTTCTGGTGGCGTAAAGGACGGCCGCGCCGCCGAGCACCAATACCAGACCGGTGACGAACAGCATTCCCGAGTGTCTGTCCACCCATACGCCCATGGGTGTCGCTTTGACGGCCTTCTCAAAATCCGCAATTGCTTTCTCGAGACTCTTGTAATCGGGGCTTGCTTTGATCTGGTTTAAAGCGGCAGCCTCCAATTTGCCGCCGGCCGAATGGCCGAGGGCAGAGAGTAGATCCAGCGCATCCTTTCCGGTGAGATCGTTCATTGCCGCGCCGGCGGCCATGCGCTTGAGGATGAAATCATCGAGCGCGGATTGGATCGCGCTCTGGACCTTCTTATCCGAAAGACTCTTCTCAAGCAGGCTGGGAAAATTGACCATTTCCCGACCGGCTAGGTCGAAGGCGAGCACCACCACCTGCGTGCTCGTCTCGCCCAGCGGGTTCGACGCGACTGCTGGTGTCGTTCCCAAAGTTGCACCTCCGTAGAATTTGGCCGCGATGGCGGCAACTAATTGGAATGCAGTATATCACCTGGCATCCGGCCGGGCGGCGATAATGGTTGCTATGGAAGATGTGCTGACGATTGCGGGCCGGACGTTCCGCTCGCGTTTGTTCGTGGGGACGGGAAAATACCGCAGTAAGCAGCTTATGGCGCGCTGCCATGCGGCTTCGGGAACCGAAATGGTGACGCTCGCGGTGCGCCGGGTGAATCTGTCGGACCGTTCCCAAGGATCCGAGCTCGACTTCATCGACCGTTCCAAGATTCATATCCTGCCGAATACCGCGGGCTGCTACACAGCGGAAGACGCGGTACGCACGGCGCGGCTTGGGCGCGAGGCCGGGTTGTCGAACTGGGTGAAGCTGGAGGTCATCGGCGACCGCAAAACCCTATTTCCGGACAACGAAGGCTTGCTGGAAGCAACCCGCATCCTGGCCAAAGAGGATTTCGTCGTGCTTCCGTACACCAACGACGATCTGGTTTCCGCGCGCAAGCTGATCGATGCGGGAGCCGCGGCAGTGATGCCTCTCGCGGCGCCCATCGGCTCCGGCCTGGGCATTCAGAACCTCACCAATTTGAAAATTCTGCGCGAAGCGATTGTCGAAGTGCCGCTGATTGTGGATGCGGGCGTGGGCACAGCATCGGATGCCGCTGAGGCGATGGAATTAGGTTTTGACGGGGTACTGCTCAATACCGCGATCGCCGAGGCCGAAGACTGCGAGCGCATGGCGCACGCCATGAAGCTCGCCATCGAAGCCGGCCGCGCGGCATTTCTGGCCGGGCGCATGCAAAAGCGCAGCTACGCGAGCGCCAGCAGCCCGGTAGCGGGCACGATTGCGGCCGGCGCTTGACGGCTGTCAAGC
>JBOGMI010000054.1:0-1322 GCA_050746645.1 Bryobacteraceae bacterium
AAGGGTATATACTTCCGATACACCCGTGTAGAGGATGGCAGAGACCGGTCCCCCTTATCATTTGCAAACCGAGCAGTCGAAGACGCGCTGGGTGGAGCAGATCGAACAGCATTTTGCCGCGGGCCAATACGCCTCGGCGCAGGAAGCTGCGGCCGTCGCGCTGCAGGAATTTCCCGACGATCGCGAGGTGCAAGGCCTTGAGCTGCTGGCCGAAGCGGGTATTCGGCGGAGCGCCGAGGCCGGCCGGCTGCTCGAGCAGGCCAGCGCCAATCTCGCCGGCGGAGATTCCGAAGCAGCGGTAACGCAATTGCGTCAGGCGGAGCGCCTGGACGAGCGCAATACCGCGGTGCGGGCTGCGCTGGTGGGAGCGCTGGTGGAGCGGGGACGCGCGCTGCTCGCGAGCGACCGCGATGCCGCCGAGCCGCTGGTCAAAGAGGCTCTTGAATTGGAGCGGAGCAACCCGCTTGCCCGGAGTCTGGCTTCGCTGATTGAGAATTATCGCCAGCAAGGATCCGTGGTGCAGGCGCGGGAGCCTGAGAAGCCGGTGGAATCGCGGGAAATAGCAAACGGAGCTGAAGCTCCGAGCCGGCAACAGTCCGCCCATCAGGATACTCTGCCTGCTTCGGCAACCGTGGTGCTGGCGGCCGATGCGCCGGCTTTTTCCCCGGAGGACGAGCAGCCGCCGGTGACTGCCGAACCCCCGCCCAAACCGAAATCCAAAGGGCCCATCCTCTGGGGAGCAGTGGTGGTGGCCGCGATTATCATTGCAATCGCCGCATTCTTTGCCTTCCGGCACAGGTTGCCGAATGCCGCCCCTGCTGCTGTCGCCGTATCGCTCAGCGCGAATGCCCCGGGTGCAACGTTCACGGTGGACGGACAGCCGGCGCAAGCCTCGCTCCGTCTCAAGCCCGGGCCGCATACCGCCATCGCCGCGGCAGACGGATACGTCTCCGGCGCCCAAACCTTCACGGTGAAGCCCGAAGCCTCGCAGCCGGTGAAGATCGCCTTTGCTTTGCAGCCGGTGCTGCCTCAGTTGCACTTCTCTTCCGCTTTGAAGGCCGGCCGCCTTGTGATCGACGATGGCGCACCGGTGGAGCTTACCGACGGTGCCGCCACCTTGAGCAATCTCGCCATGGGCGACCATACGCTGAAAGTATTCGACGGCAACAGGCAAATCTTCTCGCTGGCGTTTCGGGTGCAGCCGAAGCAAGTTCCCAGCGTGATGGCGCCGCTCACGGGCAGAGAGGCGCGCGCGGTCGTGATTGCATCGATGGGCAATTCGGCGAAAATTTATGCCAGCCCCGGCATGAAAGCCGCACTCG
>JBOGMI010000055.1:0-1955 GCA_050746645.1 Bryobacteraceae bacterium
AAGCACTCCGCCGCTCCCAGCGCTTCGCGAACCGTGCGCCGGCACTCATTGAGCAGTTTGAGCAGCGCATCGGCGAGGCAGTGGCTTATTCAAAGGAACACCTTGAGGATATGCCCGAGATACGCGACTGGGTGTGGACCGATGTCTAACAGAACCTCGCATTCGCGCGCACTGGCTAATTCATCGCCCTGCCTTCACCGACGGCCGAAGCGCATCGCTTGACCGGGGCGTGCCGAACATCACCTGTGGCAAAACAGACTTGGCTGATTGGCGACAATTAGAACTTACGACGGATGTCGATGCTATCTTGCAATGACAAACCCATATGTTATCGCTCAGCATCCGCCCGCGGTTATCGCACACGACTGGCAGACCCGATGAGATTACGGCGGCGGTCGTGCGGCTGTGTTCCGACCCGCTGTCTTCGTCATTGGGCAGGCGGAGATGCCGCGCCGTACCCTGGTCAACCGGGTTGAGATGCGCCCGCTCAAGCCGTCAAAGTAGAGATTTCGGCAGACGGTGTAATTGGGTTGCCAGCAATGGGCGGATGGGATAATACCTTTCTAGGGACGAACCGGAGCTGAGCCCGAAAAGCCTCGGTAATCAACCAAAAACCGGCCAACGGTAGGCCGATCCAGGACATTGATTCGGACGTGGGATAGCCTGCGTCGGCGTGAGCAATGTTTTGGGCGAGGAAAAGAAACAGCAAGTGATCGCGCTCGGGCGGCTGGGATGGTCGCTGCGGCGCATTGAAGCGGCCGTTCACATTCGTCGCGAGACGATTGCTGCGTATTTGCGAGCCGCCGGAATCGCAGTACGGTCGCCCGGCGGGTGGGGGCGGTCAGCGGCAAACCCGGTCAATGAAGTGATTACCGACTCCGGCCCGGAAGCGGCGGCGATCATAATCCCAGAACCGCAGCCGATTGTCCGTTCTTCGGCCAGTTTCGCCGCCGGATACCGGGAGGCCATCGAGCTCGGGCTCTCGCGTGGCCGCAATGCCATGGCGATCTGGCAGGACCTGGTCGATACTTGCGGTTTCAGCGCGAGCTATCAAAGCGTTCAGCGCTTCGTAAACAAGCTACAGAAGTCCATCCCGCCGGAAGCTCGCGCGGTGATCGAGACCGCTCCCGGCGAGGAAGCACAGGTCGATTACGGCTCCGGCCCCATGGTGCGCGACCCGCAAAGCGGCAAGTATCGCCGCACGCGGCTGTTTGTGCTGACGCTCGGATACAGCCGCAAATGCGTGCGCCTGCTGGTGTTCCGCTCCAGCGTGCGCGTCTGGGCCGAACTGCACGAGCAAGCATTCCGCCGACTGGGTGGGGCCACGCGCGTGGTGGTGCTCGATAACTCAATAGGTAAGCCACCGGTTCGACCAGTGAGACTCGAAGAGGTTTGACCGTTCCGAGAGTAGAATCCTCTCCAAGTGGCTTGATGACCCCACAAGGAGAGGATGTAATGTCTGAGACTTATCAAAGCCTATCCCATTCAAAATGGGACTGCAAGTATCACGTAGTATTCGTACCCAAGCGACGGCGGAAAGCCATCTTCGGCCAAACCCGTAAGCAAATTGGGTCCGATTTTTCACGCGCTGGCCCGGCAAAAGGAGTGCCAGATTATCGAGGGGCACCTGATGCCGGACCACGTGCATATGTGCATCGCGATTCCACCCAAGCACCCGGTGGCGTCGGTGATCGGATTTCTGAAAGGCAAGAGCGCCATTGCTATGGCCCGGCTCTGTGGCAAGGAAAGAAACTTTGCCGGCGAACACTTCTGGGCTCGCGGTTATGCGGTATCCACCGTCGGGTTCGAACTGGAACAGGTCCGCACTTACATCCGCGAGCAGGACGCGGCGGATGGACCAGGCGGACAGTTCTGAATTAACCAATAAGGCGCGCATCGCGCGACGCCTAAATCTGCGGATCAACCGCCTTTGAGGCGGCCCAACTCATCAAGCC
>JBOGMI010000056.1:0-4397 GCA_050746645.1 Bryobacteraceae bacterium
ACCTGAGCGCCGGAAGCCAGCAAACCTTTGAGCAGCGCGTCGTGCAAACGGCCGCTGCTTAAACGGCAATCGCGGCCGAGCGAAATCGTGCGCCCGCTGTGACGAATGATGTAAGTCCCCAGCGCGCGGCCAAGCGCTTGCACGACATCGCTGGTCAGTTCTTCGTCGGCGATTCCGCGAATATCGTACTCGCGGAAGATACCGGAAGGGATCATATTGCTACAGGATAACGGCGAGGCCTACCGCAGCGTTTCGCTGCGCAGCACCAGGCTATCGAGATACGCCTCGTCTATCGGATATCCGAACCCTGGCGCGGTGGGCACATCAATCGTCCCGCGGGCCGTCACGGTGACCGGCGGATCGATGATGTCCTGTTGCCAATAGCGGCTGCTGGCGGACACATCGCCGGGCAGGACGAAATTCGGCAGCGTGGAGAGCGCGATGTTGTGGCCGCGGCCGATGCCAGACTCCAGCATTCCGCCGCACCACACCGGAATGCCGCTCGCCTGGCAGACATCGTGAACGCGCCGCGCTTCGGCAAATCCGCCCACGCGGCCCAATTTGATGTTCATGATCCGGCAGGCGCTCAATCGAATCGCCTGTTCGGCGTGATGCGCGGAACGGATGCACTCGTCGAGGCAGATGGGCGTTTTCAACGCAGCCTGAAGCACGGCGTGGTCGACGATATCGTAGTGAGCAAGCGGCTGCTCGATCATCATCAAATCAAATTCGTCCAGCCGCTTTAAATGTTCAACGCCCGCCAGCGTGTAGGCGGAATTCGCGTCCACCATCAGCTTGATTTCGGGAAAGCGCTCGCGCACGCGGCGGACCACATCCACATCCCAGCCCGGTTTGATTTTGATTTTGATGCGCTGGTATCCGGCCGCAAGCTCGCGCTCGATCCGTCCGAGCAATTCTTCGACCGTATCCTGAATCCCAACCGAAACTCCGCACGGAATTTCGAGCCTGGCGCCCCCGCCGATGGTTTTCCAGAGCGGTTCGCGGTTGAGCCGCGCGTAAAGATCCCAGACTGCGGCCTCCATCCCGCCGCGCGTCATCTTATGACCACGAATGTAGGCCGTGCGCGCGCCCACTTCAGAGGGATGCGCGAATTCATGATGCAGCACGCGCGGCCCCACGTAGTCGATGAGCAGCGGCCAGATGGAGCCGGTCCATTCCTCGTTGTAGAACGGATTTTCGCCGGCTGTCACTTCGCCCCAGCCGGAAACGCCGTCCGCGAAAACCTGCACCAGAATAATATGGCGGGCCAGAGTGCGGCCGAAGCTGGTCTCGAAGAAATGCAACAGCGGCAAGCGAATGTGCCGCAATACGATTTGATCTACTTGGAATCCCATGGTGCGAGAAGATAGACGGCGTCGTCGGGCCTGCGCTCAAATCCTACAACAGCGAGACCAGCGCGAAAATGGCGTTCAAATTGTTCGCCGATCGAGGCTTGGACTTCGCGCGCCTGCCGCGGATCGTGCTGGCGCATTTCGGCGATGTTGGCGGGTACCTCAACGCTGGCCTTGTGCTTCGGGAGAGTGTGTGCCGAGCCGTTTTGCGCGGCGATTACCCGCGGGTTTTCGATCCACCATTCCGCGATCAAGCGGTCGGTCGGCAATCCCCCGTGGAGACGGCTGCTGGTAGTCCCGTATTGGTCGTGAACGAAGCGGCGGGCCACGGCGCCGAGCCGCTCGATGTTAAAAAACGCGTTTTTGATTTCGAGCGGGTCGAAGGTCCACTCGATCAGTTGCACGCCCTGCGCGCGCGCATATTCGCGCTGCCTGAATTTAAGCTGGCGGCCGGCGCCGGAATTGCGGTGTTCCGGCAGCACGCCAAGCATATGGCTGTGCAGATAAGGCCCGCCGCCGGGTTTCAGGCCGGGTAAACAGAGGCAGAAAGCAATCATCGCGCCGTGTTTGTACGCGCCCAGCGCTTGGCCGCCGATCTTCGTCGCCACGACAAACATACGTAACGGAATCAGATCGATGTCGTCGAACTCCCAAATCCGCTGCTGCAGGCGCACGGCTTCGGCGAGATCGCCAATGGCTCGGAGTTCGCAAATTTCGAGGCTAACCGCTGCACTCATCGGAAGCATTATTGTAGGGCAAGAGCCCGGCGCAAACGAGAAAAGGAGTTTTCCCTATGGCTTTCGAGAAGCGAATACGGCTGGCGGGAAGCGAAAGAACTGTACACCCGCAGGCGGCGTCCGCGGGCCCGGTACCGGCGGGCGAAACCATTCAGGTGAGCATGTTCTTGCGCCGCCAGGAGGAAAATACCGCCGGGGCCGATCCAGCGAACATTGCAATGATCGAAGCCTTCGCCCACGAATACGGATTGACGGTGGTCGACAGCAGCATCCCCAAAAGCCGTGTCATTTTGGCTGGCGACGCGCGGCGCGTGGCGGAGGCATTCGCAGCCGATCTGCAGCGATACCGGCTGGAGGCGAGCGGCCAAATCTTTCGCGCGCAGAGCGGCGCCATCTCCATCCCGCAGGAATTGGATCAGGTTGTGATCGCGGTTTTGGGTCTGGACAACCGGCCTATCGCACGGCCCCATTTCCGCAGGCGTGTTATCAGTCTTGCCACCGGCGCATTCACGCCCACACAAGTTGCGGCGCTCTACAATTTTCCGGCGGGCGTGACCGGAGGCGCGGAGACGATCGGAATCATCGAACTGGGCGGCGGATACAGCACGGCGGATCTGAAGACTTACTTCGCGCAGCTCGGACTCGCGGCTCCCAGCGTGGTCGCCGTTTCCGTCGACGGCGGCAAGAACTCGCCCGGTTCCGATGCCGATGCCGAAGTCATGCTCGACATTGAAGTTGCGGGTGCGGTAGCGCCGGGAGCGAGCGTCGCCGTATACTTCGCTCCCAATACAGACCAGGGATTCATCGACGCGATTACCGATGCCGTTCACGATAGCGTACGCAAGCCTTCCGTGGTCTCGATCAGTTGGGGCGGCCCCGAGGATTCCTGGACCCAGCAGTCGCAGACTGCGATGAACGCCGCGCTGCAGGATGCGGCAACTCTGGGCGTAACCGTTACCGTCGCCGCTGGAGACAGCGGATCGAGCGATGGCGTGGGCGACGGCAAGCTGCACGTGGACTTTCCCGCATCCAGCCCCTATGCGCTTGCGTGCGGCGGGACGAAGCTGACCGAAGCCGCCAATCGGATTACCTCCGAGACGGTTTGGAACGAGACCGCGAATAACGAAGGCGCAACCGGAGGCGGTGTGAGCAATATCTTTGCGAAGCCGGCGTATCAAAACTCGGCGGGCGTTCCGAACCAGCCGGAAACGCAATTTGCCGGCCGCGGCGTGCCCGATATCGCCGCCGATGCCGACCCGAGCACGGGCTACAACGTTTTCGTGGACGGACAGAATGAGGTGATTGGCGGCACCAGCGCCGTAGCTCCGCTCTGGGCCGGGCTGATCGCATTGATCAACGAACATGCGGGCGCGGCCGCGGGATTTGTCAACCCCAAGCTGTATTCAATATCCGCCTCCGCATTTCGCGACATCACCAGCGGCAACAACGACGACAGCAATCTCGGCTATTACAGCGCCGGAACCGGCTGGGACCCATGCACGGGATTGGGAACGCCCGACGGCACGGCGCTGCTCGCGGCACTCGCGGCAGGAAACGCAAGCGCCGATCGCGTGCCGCTGCCCGGCAGCACGGCGGGCCGCAGGCCAGGCGAAGCATTCGCTCCTCTGGCGAACAAAGATGAGCAGATCGAGATAACCGTTGTGCTCTGCAGAAATGCGGAACAATCAACATCCGCCAATCCCAGCGATGCCGCCGCGGTGGCGGCGTTCGCGGAGCAGCACGGGCTGAGGATCTCGCATGAAGACCTGGCGTCGCGAAGACTGCGCATCGCAGGCCCAATGGAACAGATGGAAGCTGCCTTCGGCGTTCGCCTGGGCTTCGCGGCCGATGCCGGTGGCCAGCAGTATCTGACTTACAAAGGCTCGATTTGGATTCCTGCACCGCTCGCCGGCATTGTCACCGCGGTTCTGGGGCTCGACCGACGGCCCGTGGCGCGGCACAGCGCGGAAGCAGGTTAACCGCCTAGCGTAATGCCGAGCTTTTTCAGCTCTTCGGCGTAGTAGCGGCGACGGAGCAGTTCGTACTCTTCCCCGCCTTCGGCAATCTCGCGCTTCTGAGTGCGGATCTTTTGCCGCGCAGTGCGATCCACGCGCTCCTCTACTTGGAGCACCTCGGTCATTTCGCGAACAATCGCCAACCGCACTTCATTCCGGTCTTTGCGCACGCGGAAATCGCGCGACTTGGTCATAGCCTCCACGATCTTGTGCGACAGATCGTTCACTTTATCCCGCGACAGCTTCATTGAATCGCCGCTGTCGCGCCCGGAAGCCGGGATGATCTTGCGCTG
>JBOGMI010000057.1:0-6056 GCA_050746645.1 Bryobacteraceae bacterium
GGGAAGATCCGTGACATTCACCATAACTGAGTACGCCGGCTGAGCCTTGAAAGCGGGGACGTGGCCGTTTGGGGCGGCCCCCGCGGTTTGCCTATCACGGGATTGCACCCCTCAAGCCGGGAGAGCATTCTCTCACTGGCTCTGTGCGGATCAACCTGACGTTTCGAAAGGTCTACTGAGAGCTGTGAAAAATCAGTCAAACTAGGTCGCTTACGCTCCCGGCTCAGTTTTAGCATCGAAGCTTAGGAAGATGCATACTGATCCGGAAGCAAATTTTCACAGCTTCGTTTGCTCTCAAACAGGTTAGCTGTGCCCCTGAGCTCGAAGGCTTGCAAGGTGGCGCCGCAGCCGCTCCACAATTTCCGGGTGAGTCTCGGCGACGTTCTTTGTCTCACCGGGGTCATTTTTAAGGTCGTATAACTCCAGCGGCGCGGTTGGATAGTCGATTTCACCTGGCATCATCAACTGCTCGATGGCTTTCTTCCGGGCCCTCTGTTTCGGGGTCAACGGCTTCGGCTTAGGAGGCGGATGGGCTCCGGGCCTCTGGCTGCGATCGATCAGCTTCCAACGGGGAGTTCGGATGGCCAATACGTTGGCCTCTTCGACCAGCGCCTCGCGGCCTTTTGGCGATTTCCCGAGAAGCGCCGGCAGTTCGTCCAAACTGTCCGGCGCCCCGCCCTTCGGTACCGGCTGGTGTACCAGCAATGCGAGGCTGCGCAACAAATCGACTTGGCTAATCAGTGCGTCTGAAATGCCTGGCGCAATGTGTCCTCGCCAGTGGGTGATAAACGGCATTCGTGTGCCGCCTTCATAGATAGAATATTTGCCCCCGCGAAGTATCCCAGCGGGTTTATGCGCGCCTAGTAACTCAACTGAGTCGTCGTTGTAGCCATCATTCACCACCGGACCGTTGTCCGACGTGAACACAACCAACGTGTTATCGGCCACTCCGGATTTCTGGAGCGTTTCCAGAATCCGGCCAACGCACCAATCCAACTGCGTGATCGTGTCACATCGGATGCCGCACTGGCTTCTGCCCGCAAATTGGTCAGCCGGAGCGTGGGGAACATGAATATCGCTCGGTGTGAAGTAGAGCAAGAACGGCCGATCCTTATGCTTGTCAATAAATTCGCAGGCCTTGTTTGTGAAGGTCTGCGCCATGGTTTCGTCCTTCCAACGCGCGGCCTTTCCACCGGTCATAAAACCAATTCTGCTGATGCCATCGACGATGGTCCCGTCGTGGCCGGCGGTTAGCTCCATCTTGAGCAGTTCAGGATCTTCCCTGCCGGTAGGCTCATTACCAATCTTTTTCTTGTACGAGACATGAATGGGGTCTTTAGGGTTCAAGTTCAGTACACGATGATCGTGGATATAGACCGTAGGCACCCGATCGGCCGTAGCGGCAAAGAAGAAGGCGTCATCGAAGCCCAATTCACAGGGGCCGGGCTTGATCTCGCCATTCCAATCTATGGTGCCGTTACCGAGGCCGATGTGCCATTTGCCAACGAGGCCAGTGGCGTATCCGGCCGATTTGAGCACGCTCGCAATCGGAGGCTGGCCCGGTTTGATCAACGATTTCGCATTGCCAGGCAAAATGTGAACGCCATCATGCCGCCATGCGTAACTGCCTGTCAGCATGGCGTACCGTGAAGGTGTGCAGGTGGCTGCATCGGAGTGCGCGTTGGTGAACCGCAGTCCGCTCTTGGCCAGGCCGTCGATGTGCGGCGTGTTTACGTTTATCCCGCCATAACAGGTGGCATCTCCATAGCCCAGATCGTCCGAGAGGATGATCACGATATTCGGCTTGCGCCGCTGCCCGGCCAAATCCGCCGACAATCGGCCTGGAGAGACCGCAAGCGCAGATAGCGCGAATCCCATACTTTTCACGAAGTCTCGTCGGCTGGATCCAAAGTTGGTCATGGTTACCTTTGCCTATTCTTGTGGCTTGGGCTCTTCCGAAGCGCTCCTGCGCGGTCAAACCGCTCGAATACGCAGCCCTAACCAGCGGACAGGAAGCTGTGAAAAGTCAGCCAAACTACGCCCCGAAATGCTTCTTTAAGTAGTTGTAGCTCTTGCGCAAGGCGTCGATCGGGTTCCCCGGCGTTTGATCCTGCTCGACGAAATAATGTTTTACGCCCGCGTGATCGGCTGCCGAGAGCACCGCGGGCATGTCGATCACGCCGCTGCCGACCGATTTAAACGCGCTTGGCGGAACGTGTTCGCTGTATTGCACCGGAATGCCCTTGGCTTTGTCCTTCAGATGAATGAGGGGAACGCGGCCGCTGAATTTCTTGAGCACATCCACCGGGTTGTGGCCCGCCACGCTGGCCCAGAAAATATCCAGTTCGAGATGGACGTAATCCTTATCCGTCTCGTTCATCAGCATGTCGATGGCCGGCGTTCCGTTGATCGGTTTGAAATCGTGAGCATGATTGTGATAACAAAGCGTCAAGCCTTTCGATTTGGCTAGTTTGCCGATCTTGTTGAGCATACTTGCGATATGCTTCACGGCGTCCGGTCCTTTGTCGTCCCTCAGGTAAGGGATCACAATATAGTTGAAACCGCGTTGCTTCAGACTGGTTAGCACGGCGGCTTGTTCGAAATCGGTGGGAGTGCCATGGACGCTCACCGCGTGCAGGTGTGTATGCCCGAGGTAGGGCCAAGTTTGATGGAGGTTTGCGTAGACCGCCTCCACTTCCGTATAGCCGATCTGCTGGATGCTCTGCAGAACCTCCAGCGGGTTCTTCTTAATAATTTTGCGGACGGTGTAGAGCTGGACCCCCAGGTTGTTCTTTTCCAGAGGGTCCGCAAGAATACTGGCCGCGGGTAAGAGGGCCGCGGCGCCCTTGACAAATGCACGGCGGGATAGGTTCATGGTTGTATGTTACAGCCAAGGGCCGGCCGCTGATTTCCAAACCTACGCGCCGAAGTGTTCCTTCAGGTAGTGGTAGCTCTTGCGCAGGGCCTTGATCGGCTGATTTCCCGGCGTTTGATCCTGCTCGACGATGTAATGCTTTACCCCTGCGGAATCGGCCGCCTTGAGCACAGCGGGAAAATCAATCACGCCGCTGCCCACGGCCTTAAAGGCAGTGGGCGGCACATGCTGGTTGTACTGGGCGGGAATGCCGCGGGCTTTGTCCTTCAAGTGGATCAGCGGAACCCGGCCACTGAACTTTTTCAGCACGTCTGCCGGGTTGTGGCCTGCCACGCTGACCCAGAAGACATCCAATTCGAGCTGCAAATATTCTTTATGGGTTTCGTTCATTAGTATGTCGACTGCCGGAGTCCCGTTTATCGGTTTAAAAGCCTGGGCGTGAGTGTGATAGCAAAGCGTTAAGCCTTCCGATCTGGCTTGCTTTCCGAGTTGGTTCATGGTCTTAGCGACACGCTTGATGACTGCCGCTCCCTGGTTTATGGGCAGGCCCGGTCTCACGATGTAGCTGAAGCCGCGCTGCTTCAGGCGCTTCAAATTCGCAGTTTGCTCGAAGTCGGCCTCACTGCCGTGGACGCTCACCGCTTTCAAATGCGCCTGCTGGATCGCGGACCAGGTAATCGGGAGCGTGGCATAGATCGCCTCCACTTCCCTGTAGCCGATCTTTCGGATGCTCTCGAGGACCTGCAGAGGGTTGTTCTTGATGATTTCGCGGACGGTGTAAAGCTGAACCCCCAGGTTGTTCTTTTCCAGAGGGTCCGCAAGAATACTGGTCGCGGGTAACAGGGCCGCGGCGCCCTTGACGAATGCACGGCGGGATAGAGTCATGGTTGTTATGTTACAGCTAAGGAGCGGCGGAAAACGGCTCGGTCACCCATTCGGCGGAAAAGCGCTTGCCTAAATGCAGGCGTTCCGAGGGGAATACGAACAGGCCATGCTTTGCCTCTTGGAGCAGGTCTGCCGGAAGTTGAGATTGGTGAATCATCCGGCGTAAAATCGTTTTCCGCGCTGTGGATAGCTTCGGCCGGGCGCGCAGCAGAAAGGTACGGCTACCCGTGTGCATGCTGTCGAACTCGATGTCTAGCAGGTAATAGATCACTGGGTCGAAGTGCTGTTCGAGACGCGTGATTACGCCGCTGAGTAGCGCGCCGCGCGGGATGCGTTCGCCGTGCCGGCCAACGCTGATGGAGCGCAGAAGTTCGCCTTGCACCGGATCGCCGGCAGAGAAGTGCGACCAGTCGATCGGAGTTAAGAGGCGGATTTTGAGCTTGAGCTTCGACGGCAATACTTGCGGCGGTGGCGGCGGTTGCGCATCAGCCGGCGAGGAGCTTCTATTGAGGTTCTTGTAGGAGATCGTCGCCTGGCCCGCAAATTCCCGGCAATCGGTGTATTCGCTGCGGCTGGTGGTGGACAAGCCAGGCGTGGTCAAACCCAGTGTCCATTCTTTTGGAAGCAAGAGTTCGTTGCCCGCGACGCTGACAAGTTGGTAGTCGATCCGATTCCGGCTGGCGCAGATACCCACAGCTTTCGGAATCTTGTCTGCAATCACGGTCATACCGGCGAGTTCGTAATTGCTCGTATACGCCGAAAACGAGCCGTGAAACGGGACGGTTTTCTTATGCTTACCTGATTCAATCTCGTAATCGCTCGCGGACAGCGGCACCGCGTATTCAAAGGAAAAGACTTCCGCCGCGCCCTCGGTCTCGCGGCCATCGAAGCGGAACCGCACTCCGCGCGTGTCGAATATGTTTTCCAGAAACCCGACGAATCCTCCGGAACCGATCGGGCCTTGGCGCACGATGCGATCGATGAACGTGGTCGAGAAGTGGCGCGCGGCGTGCCAGGAATACATTTCATCTCCTCCGGCAACCGCGACGTCCAGTTTCAGGCGATCGCGCGCGGTCAGCTTCAACGGGCCCGGGTTTCGCTTGCAACTCGCGCGTTCCGGTTTCGGTTGGTCAGATCGATAGTCAAAACCGATGGGAGTGAAATATTGACGATTGACGGTCTCCACGCATGTATAGTTGACGGCTTTAGTCAAATGAGCGAGGACTTTCGCGTCGACCTGACGCAGGATTTCCGTGGGATTGTCGCTTGCCAGGCAAACGGTGCAACCGATCAGTGACAGCAAGCAGAGCCGATGAATCACCGCAACCGATTCTACTGCCCCTGGCTGGAAGTAGTCGGGTGATGCCCATGCGGCCCCTTGTGCACAATCAATCGCAACACAACGACGGCGACCACTCCCAGCCCAACCGCGATACCGAAGACCACGAGTAGATGTGAAGCCAAAAAGGCGAACGTGCTGCGTCCAAATTCGCGCCCCAAGGCGGCCAGGGCGAAGTAGCGAATGGCCCGCGCTGCCAGAATTACCGAGAGGAACGACACCCAGCGGACTTCTAGGGCTCCGGCACAGAACACCGGTACTTTCAGCGGCAGCGGAAGCAGAGAGATGGCTGGGACAAACACAGTAATCAGACCGTATTCTTCGAACCAGGCGTGCAGGCGCTTGCCGGTGCCTGTCGCGATATATTTCGACAGAAAGACTTGGCCGCCCTTGCGCGCAATACCGAACAAAAACGCGCTGCCGGCCACTGAACCAACGATCGCGCAGACGGCCGCGAACCAGGCATTGGCCGGGTGGTCCGCAGAATAGGTTACCAGCAGCAGATCCACTCCGCCTACGATGGGAACACCGGCCGAATCGAGAATGGACAGAAACAACAGGCCGAACGGTCCTAAGCCAACAAAGACATTGATAAAGTCACTCCACCAGGTGACGAAGGTGTGCCAGTCGTGCGTCAGATTTCGGCTCCGGGGTGGTCAGGCGTGTGTCTCTGTGCCCAGCATAGCGAACAATCGGGCTTCATCGATTACCGGAACGTTCAGCTCTTTGGCGCGGTTCAGTTTCGATCCCGCCTCTTCTCCAGCGACCACATAGCTGGTCTTGCTGCTCACCGAACCCGCGACTTTACCGCCCGCCGCCTCGATCCGCTCCTTCGCTTCTTCGCGCTTCAGAGTGGGCAGCGTTCCTGTTAACACGAAGGTTAATCCCGCCAGCGGTCCTCTCTTCTTTTTGCCTTTCGGCGCGGTGAATTGCAGTCTCGCCGCGCGCAAGCGCTCG
>JBOGMI010000058.1:0-9307 GCA_050746645.1 Bryobacteraceae bacterium
AACTCGAACTGGCGCTTCCAATCGAAGCTGAAACGCGCGCGGGAAAGTTCGTCGTCGCGCTGCCGGGCGCCGTTGCGATGCCGCGCCACATCCGCTGCATGCGCCGCAATCTTGTAAGCGATGATGCCTTGCTTCACGTCTTCGCGGTTGGGCAGCCCTAAATGCTCTTTGGGCGTCACGTAACAGAGCATGGCCGCTCCGTGCCAGCCGATCATGGCAGCGCCGATGGCGGAGGTGATGTGATCGTAGCCGGGCGCGATATCGGTGACCAGCGGCCCCAGGGTGTAGAACGGAGCCTCATAGCACATTTCGCGCTCTTTCTCCACCTGCATGCCGATCTGATCCATCGGAATGTGCCCCGGGCCTTCGATCATCACTTGCACGTCGTAATCCCAAGCCTTCTTAGTCAGCTCGCCGAGCGTCTTCAATTCGGCGAACTGCGCTGCGTCGCTGGCGTCGGCCAGACAGCCGGGCCTCAGCCCGTCGCCCAGCGAAAAACTGACGTCGTGCTTCTGAAAGATCTTGCAGATCTCGTCGAAATGCTCGTAAAGGAAATTCTGCTTATGGTTTTTGACCATCCATTCGGCCAGAATCGCGCCACCGCGGCTGACAATGCCGGTGATGCGCTTTGTTGTCAGTGGAACGTATTGCACCAGCACGCCCGCGTGAATGGTCATGTAATCGACGCCCTGTTCGGCTTGCTCTTCGATGACCTCGAGCATCACGCCGATATTCAAATCCTCCACGCGCCGCACGCGGCCGAGCGCTTCGTAAATAGGAACCGTACCGATCGGCACGGGCGAGGCGTCGATAATCGCCTGCCGGATGCGCGGAATGTCGCCCCCTGTCGAAAGATCCATCACCGTATCGGCGCCGTAGCGCACGGCGTAATCGAGTTTTTCAAGCTCCTCGGAAATATTCGAGGTAGTCGCCGAATTGCCAATGTTGGCGTTGATCTTGCATTGCGAGGCTACTCCAATGCACATCGGCTCCAATCGCTCGTGATGAACGTTGGCGGGAACAATCATGCGTCCGCGTGCAACTTCCTCGCGGATCAGTTCCGCCGGTAGATTTTCGCGCTCGGCGACGCACTGCATTTCCCCGGTAACCAGGCCCTTGCGGGCGTAATGGATCTGGGTGCGAATCGGATCGTTTACGCGCGACGCTATCCATTCATTGCGATTCATGATCCGATTATAGGTCGGATCACGAATCGTCCCTCGGATATTCGTGGTTCACTTCGCCCATGCGAGGCCATCGTCGAATCTGCCCACGTCGATCGTCTTCGCGACCTTCCAGTCCGCCAGATCGATTGCGGCAACCTGTTTGGCGCCGGCGCAGGAAACATACGCGACTTTTCCATCCGGACGAATCAGAATCTCCTGCGGACTTTTGGGAACCGGAACGCTGCGTGCCACTTTCATGCTGTGGAGATCGACCACGGCGACCTCGTTCTTGTGGGGAATGGCGACCAGAAGATAGCGGCCGTCGTGCGTGGGCGCGGCGCCGTAACCTGTGCCCGCGAGCGGAACCCAGCTCTTGACGCGATGCGTCTTCGTATCGATCACGGCGAGCCGTGGCTCCATCTGGTCGGAGGTAAATGCGAGTTTACCGTCGTTCGAGACCGCAATCCGCTGCACCACTTTAGCCACCGGAACCACCGCAATCACCTTCCGATGCACCAGATCGAGCTCGGAAACCGAGCCCGCGCCCACGTTCGCCGTGTACCCGCGTCGGCCGTCGCGCGAGATCGCCAGCATATGCGATTCCTTCGCCCCTGTCGGAATGGAGCCGACAATTTTCCTGGTCTTGGGATTGATGATCGTTACGGTGTGGTCGATCTCGGTCGTGACATAAAGCAATCCGTCTCTGGGATTCAGTTTGATGCAATGCGGCCGCACGCCATTGCTGAAGTCGATTCGATCGACGATCTTGCGCGAGGGCAGATCGACCACCAGGATCTGATGCCCGTCGATTCCCGGCCGGCCTACGCCGGAGCTTCCGTAGATGGGCAGAAACGCGGTCCGGCCGTTCGCCGAGGCGACGACTTCATGCGCGTGAACGCCGTGGACCTCCTCGGAAACCACGGCGACCTGCTGACCCGATTCAGGATTGACGATACTCATGTCGGCGTCGCCCTGATTGATGACCAGCAGCGACGGAGTGGCGGCGCTCATAGCGAGCGCTCCCAGGAAAAGAAAGGGCAATGGAAGATACGAGGACAGCGGCTTGGGCATGCGCAAAGCAGTATACCCCAAATCGCCGCCCAAAGGCGAACAAACGCGGGTTCTGAAAAATCAGTCACAAATGTGGTCCAAAAATCTCAAAATTTTTTTCTACTTCGATTTCAAATGCTTACAGAGAAATATACATGACGGCCGGAGGCTTCGGCAGCCCGTTTCGCCGCTTCCTCATGCTAGCTTCGAGTCGCTCGCCAGAACGTTCGCGAGCGGGAGGATAACCGAACATGGGCGAATTGATCGTGATGCCGTTGCGCAACACCGAAGCAAATCAACAGAGCAGCACTGATTTTTCGGTTTGGAAGCGAGCGCCGAGAGAGCGCACACCCGACTATTTCCCAACCTACTCCACGGTCTCGAAAGCGATGCAGACGGCGCTGCGCGGCTGGACACGCGAATGGTTCGCGGAGAACCACGAAATCTTAATGCGGCCGCACACCGCCTACGCCATCCTGGTCTATCAATGCACGCACCCGTTTTCGGGCAAGCCGACCAATATCTTCACTTACGATATTCAGCAGACGAACCTATTGGACCGCGCGTTTCGCTCCGCGGCTAGCCGCTTATCGAGCGAGTTGAAGACGCTGGACACCAAGAATCTCCCCTGGCTGACACGCCAGCATTACTTTGCTTATCGCGGCAAAGAAGTGGTGAAGTATGTGACCAGGAACCGGCGCGCGATTTACAAGATGCTGAACACGGAGACCGTGCTCATGGACAGCCTGCTGAAATTCGCGCTCATCGATCTCCCTAAGATGAGCGTCGACGAGGCGCTGGTCCCGCTTCGCCGCGCCTTCAACACGCAGTTGCGCCGCTTCTCGGATCAATTCGATTTGAGCGAGCGGAGCGAAGAGCTGCTGCGGATCGCCACCGATGCGCTGGTGTCGAGGCTGCCGAGCGACAATGTCGTATCCATGCCGCTGGCCGCATAGTTAGCGGTCGCATGCTCGGGGACAGGCGACTCTGTCCCAAGCATGCACGGGGACAGGCGGCTCTGTCCCAAGCGGTTTTTGCGCGTGGACAGAACCGCCTGTCCCCGTTTGCCCGCGGCTAAAAGCTAATAGCTAAAAGCTAATAGCTAACAGCTTTTAGCTGGTGTTATAACTTTACGGTTACTGTTTTGATCTCCGAATACTGCTGTAAGCCATATTCGCCGAGCTCGCGGCCGATGCCGGATTGTTTAAAACCGCCGAAGGGCGCCGCGGCGCTGAACACGTCGAAGCAGTTGACCCAGACCGTGCCGGCGCGCACGCTGTTGGCGACCTGGTGCGCTTTGCCGATATCCCGAGTCCAGACCGCTGCCGCCAGGCCGTAGATGGTTTTGTTCGCGCGATCCACCAGATCGTCCATGTCTTTGAACTTCATGATGCTCATCACAGGGCCGAAAATCTCTTCCTGCGCGATCTTCATGTCGTCCTTGACGTCGGCGAAAACCGTGGGTGCGACAAAGTAGCCGCGCTCTCCCACACGCTCGCCGCCGCACATGAGTTTGGCGCCTTCGCGTTTGCCGGTATCGAGATAGCCCATCACTTTGTTGAATTGGTCGCTATCCACTTGCGGCCCTTGCTCCGTCTTGGGATCGAGCGGATCGCCGACGGTGCGGCGTTGGGCGCGCTCGGCGCTGCGCTGCACAAATTCGTCGTAGATTTTCTCCTCGACAAAGGTGCGCGAGCCCGCGCAGCAGCACTGTCCTTGATTAAAGAACAGCGCGAAATGCGAGCCTTCCACTGCTGCATCCATATCCGCGTCGGCGAAGACGACGTTCGGGCTTTTGCCGCCCAATTCGAGCGTTACGCGCTTCAGGTTGGTCTCGGCCGCCGCTTTCATGATCAGATGCCCGACCTCGGTTGAGCCGGTAAAGGCGACTTTATCGACATCCATATGGTTCGCGATCGCCGCGCCGGCGGTCGGGCCATATCCCGCCAGAATGTTCACCACGCCTTCCGGGAACCCGGCTTCGAGAAGCAGCTCGCCGATGCGCAGCGCCGTGAGCGGCGTCTGCTCGGCAGCTTTCAGAACCACGGTGTTGCCGCAGGCGAGCGCCGGCCCCAGTTTCCAAGCCTGCATCAGCAGCGGGAAGTTCCAGGGGATGATCTGGCCCACGACGCCCACCGGCTCGTGGCGCGTGTAGCAGAAATAATCGCCGCTGATGGGAATGGTCTTGCCCTGAATCTTGTCCGCCCAGCCCGCGTAATAGCGGTAGCAGGCGATCACCAGCGGAAGATCGGCGGTGAGTGCAACTTGGCGCGGCTTTCCGTTGTCGAGCGATTCGAGTGTGGCGAGTTCGTCGATATTTTTTTCGATCAGATCCGCCAGCCGGTTCAACAGCTTGCCGCGTTCGGAGGCCGCCATCCGCCGCCAGGGTGCTTTCGAATGAAACGCCTTGCGCGCGGCTTTTACGGCCAGGTCCACGTCGGCCGCGTCGGCCTCGGCGATTTTAGCCAAAACCTCTCCAGTCGCCGGATTGATGGTTTCGAAGGTCTTTCCCGACACGCTATCGAGCCATTTGTTGTTGATCAGAATTCTGGTCTGCTTAATGGGAATTTGAGATGCAATCTTGGTTGCGGTACTTACGGTTGCCATAGAGGTCTCCTTTCGCAGCTATCATATGCCAATCGCTTCGAGTCACACTTCTTCAAATTTCTTTTGCCTTTAGATCCAGCGCCCTAACCGCGCGCTCCCTCTCGTCCCGCACGCCCGCCCCAACACACTGAGCACGTAGCGCACGCACTCGTGCGTGCCGCGTCGAGACTCGTCTCGACGCCTGGACACAAACCATGCCTACTCCGAAACAAATCGCGGCCAATCGCCGCAACGCTCAAAAATCGTCTGGCCCCAATTCCGTCGAGACTAAGGCTATAGTCGCGCAGAACGGCACCAAACACGGTCTCTGCGCCAAATTCCGCGTCCTCAAAGATGTTGAAAAACAGGAAAACTACGACGCCTTCCTCAACCAGCTCATGGAAGACGAGCAGCCCGTCGGCCAGGCCGAAATCGAGCTGGTCGTCAAAATGGCCGAACATACCTGGCTCGCCAAGCGCGCCCTGCGCCTGCAGAATAGCTGCTTTGCGCTCGAGCCGAAAACGCCCGAGGAGGCCAAAAGCGGCGCCATCCCCGTCAGTCTCGACCCTCGCGAGCTCGAATGCTACGTTCGCTACCACGCCGCCCAGGACCGCGCCTACCAGCGCGCCTCCACCGAGCTTCAGAAACGCAAGAAAGCACGCCAGTTAGCCGAAATTGGCTTTGCTTCGCAAAAACGCGCCGAGGCCGAAGAATCGCGCAAAGCCGAAAAGCACGCCGTCCAGATCGCCACCGCCAATATGCGCAAACAACGCGAAGAAATGAAGCTCGGCGACGCCATCGCCCAAATGCTGCCCCCCGATTTCGATCTTTCTTCTCTCGACCAAGCCTTTCCCGCCGCCGCAACCCACCCGAGCAGTGGAGGGCTAAAAGCTAAAAGCTAAAAGCTAACAGCTAACAGCTGGAATAGTTTTGAGATGCATGAGTGCATCAAGTTACTCGCACGCGCTTCCATTTCTTGCCGGCGCGCACCACCAGCAGCCCTTTCGCCCCGGTCAGTAGCAGATCGCGCTGGGTGCTGCCGTTGATTTCGACCGCTCCGGCTTTGATCTTGCGCGCCGCTTCGGTGACGCTCGGAACGAGTCCAAGGAAGGCGAGCAGTTTGTCCACCCGAATGCCTTTTCCCGAAGCTGCCTGCGGCGGCAGATCGACAGTTTCGGTATCCATCGGCTCCAATCCCTGACGCACTTCGCGGTTGAACGCATCGAAGGCGGCATCTGCATCGGCTTCGGAATGAAAATCGGCGACGATGCGGCGGGCCAGCGCCATTTTCGCCTCCATCGGGTCCTGGATCCCGCGCGCGATGTTTTCGCGCAATTCGGCGATCTCGTGCAGCGGCATGTCGGTGAGCAATTCGTAATAGCTGTACATGAGATCGTCGCTGATGCGCATGATCTTGGCAAAAATGACCTTGGGCGGCTCGGAAATGCCGATATAGTTGCCCTTTGACTTGGACATCTTCTCGACGCCGTCCAGACCTTCGAGAATCGGCACGGTGGCGACGATCTGGGGCGGCTGCCCGTAGTCCTTTTGAATTTCGCGGCCGACGAGCAGATTGAATTTCTGGTCGGTACCCCCCAATTCGACATCGCATTCGAGCATCGCGGAATCGAACGCCTGCGCCAGCGGATACAGGAACTCGTGGAAATGGATCGGCATGCCGTCTTTGAAGCGTTTGCTGAAATCGTCGCGCTCGAGCAAGCGTGCAACAGTGTATTTCGAGCAAAGATGCACGACATCCTGCCAAGTGAGCGGCGCCAGCCACTCGCTGTTGAACTTGATCTCGGTTTTTGCGGGATCGAGAATCTTGAAGACCTGGGCCTTGTAGGTTTCCGCGTTTCGCGCTACCTCTTCGCGCGTCATGGGCGGGCGCAGCGTATTGCGCCCGGTGGGATCGCCGATCAGGCCGGTCATGTCGCCGATCAGAAAAATGACGGTGTGCCCGAGATCCTGAAAATGCTTCATCTTGCGCAGCAGCACCGTGTGCCCCAGATGCAGGTCGGGCGCGGTGGGATCGAAGCCGGCTTTCACGCGTAACGGGCGATTTTCTTTTGCCGCGGCAGTCAGCCGTTCGCGCAGCTCTTCTTCGCGGATCAGCTCGGCGAGCCCTTTCTTAATCAGGCTGATTTGTTCGTCGACAGGCGGAAAAGACACGTTGGCTCTCATTGTAGAGAACCGCGTCTTGATACCCTGCAAATTAATATCCTGCCTGGAGAGCGGGTCGTCTTATGGCTAAATTCCTGATCGGAGTGCTCGTTGGCATCGTCATTGTGGTGGTCATCGTTGCCGTCCTGATTTTTGCCGTGGCGCGCTTCTTTGAGACCAAGCAGCCCACAGTGGCCGCCAATTCCGCCCTGGTGCTTTCGCTGACCGGCAGCCTGCCGGAAGCGGCGCCGCTGGAGATTCCGCTTCCCTTTTTAAGGTCCGCCAACACGCCGACCATCCGGGACATCTGGGCCTCGCTGCGCAATGCCGCCGCCGACCACCGCATCAAGGCCGTAGTTCTTGAACCTGACAATCTTTCCGCCGGCTGGGGCAAACTGGAGGAGCTGCGCCAGGACTTGGAGGATTTCAAAAAATCGGGCAAGCCCGTCTATGCACTGCTGCAAACGCCGGGATCGAAGGCGTATTACCTGGCCTCCGCCGCCGACAAAATTTATCTCTCGCCCGACGACGTGCTGAACGTGAAGGGCTTCCGCGCCTCGGAATTGTATTTCAAAAATACACTGGACAAGCTGGGCGTTTCGGTCTATGTCGATCACATCGGTCAGTATAAGGACGCCGGCGATATCTTCACACGCACCAATATGTCTCCGCAGACGCAAGAGGTTCTGGGCCAAGTGGTGGGCCAGATCTATGGAGATTTCTCAAGCACCGTCGCGCAGGGCCGCCACGAATCCGTGGATGGCGTTCAGGCGCTTATCGATCAAGGACCGTTCATGGCGGGCCAGGCGAAGACGGATGGCTTGATCGATCAGATCGGGTACAGCGATCAGCTCTATTCCGACCTGGAGAAAGTGACTCATACGGAGAAACTGAACCGCGTGACGATCGGGAAGTACTATCGGGCGTTCTCCCAAAGCGGTGACAAGATCGCGCTGCTGGTTGGGGAAGGCGACATCATTCGCGGGGACGGGCGAGGCGGGTTGAGTTCTCAGGCTGTCATTGCCTCGGGGCCGTTCATCAAAACCATCCGCGAGATCCGCAACGATAGCGGTATTAAGGGAGTGATTCTGCGCATCGATTCTCCCGGCGGCGATGCCATTGCTTCCGATGAAATTCTGCGCGAGCTGAAGCTGCTGAGCGCGGCCAAGCCCATGGTTATTTCCATGTCGGATCTGGCGGCTTCGGGCGGCTATTACATCGCCTCCACCGGAGACCCGATCGTCGCCTATCCCGACACCATCACGGGATCGATCGGAGTGCTTTTTGTCATGCCGAATATCCATGGATTGTTCGACAAACTGGGAATCACCGAAGATTCGGTGACCCGAGGGCAGCACGCCAATATCGATTCGCCATACACGCCGCTCTCCGATGCCGCCAAGCAGAAGCTGCACCAAGGGCTTGTGGATGTATACAACACCTTTGTGGGCAAGGTGGCCAAAGCGCGCAACGAAACGCCGGCGCAGATTCAGCCGATCGCGCAGGGCCGGGTCTGGATGGGCGCGCAGGCGAAGCAAAACGGCTTGGTGAACCGCCTCGGCGGATTGGATACGGCGATCGCTTTGGTCCGGCAGCGGGCACATCTGCCCGTCAATGGCGCTACCGATCTGGTCCTTTACCCGCCGCGCCGCAGCCTGCTCGACGTACTCACCGGCGGTTCCTCGTCCGAGCCGGTCGCCGATGCACTTGCCGAGCGCAGTATTCGCAAACGAATTCCCGATTTGCCCGGACCGGCAATGCTGAAGGGCGGCGTATTGGAGCTTCTGCCGTACAAGTTCCACGTGCAGTAATTCATGCTGCCGGTGCGCGGTTGCGTCAAACTGAGAGAGGGCGGAGAGTAAGACGAGATGGGAGGTTCGGCATGAGGGCTTCGGCTGCACGGCAGATCGCGAATACGCTCGGGGCGGTGGCCGAAGTAGAAGGCGTGTACCTGGTTTCGGGTGAGGGCGAGGGTGTAAGGGTCGTGACTGTGGTGGATCGCGAAGATGACGCGGTTTACCGTCGCATTTACGCGCGAGAGTTGGAGCTTGCGCGCAAGCTGCCAGGCGCGCATTTCGATTTCTCCGTGATCGCCCGCCGCGGCCGGCCGGTCGAGCAGATCGTGGGAGATACCCGTCCGGTGTGGGAGAGATCTTCGCTCAGTGGCGACGCCGAACGAGCATTTTGACTGGGCGGAAGCAAACGAAAGATTTGCCGCCAGCGTCGACCGTTCCGATCCGGTTGCGGCCGGCTGGGCGATTACGGCGCTGTTTTACGCTGCGCTGCACTACGTCGATTCCTGCTTTGCCTCGCGCGGCGTCGCACGCGGCCTGACCCACTAT
>JBOGMI010000059.1:0-1374 GCA_050746645.1 Bryobacteraceae bacterium
TCGATACGCGACACTGGAGAAATCGAACAAATCAAAGGTTTCGAGGTGTTTTGTCGTGGAACGGACCCATCAGCGCTAAAGAATGTGACACTTATGGGAATAGATGTGCCCATCCGAATTGGCAATACAATGGTGATGCCCGGAGATGTTGCGGTCAGCGATCCGGAGGGAATCACCTTCATCCCGCCGCAACTTGCAGAGAAGGTGGCAGCGCATGCCGAACGGGACCATCTCATCGACGACTGGGGGGAGATGATGCTGCGCGAAGGTAAATATAAGCCAGGACAAATTGATGGGCGATGGACAAACCAGATGATTGAGGAATTTAATCGCTGGGCCGCGTCCAAAGGCTCCAAGCAGCGGCTCAAGACGCACTGAACCGAATTTAGCAATGCGGTGGCTCCTTGTCTTCTGGATATTCGTCCTCAGCTCCGTGGCGTTCCTGGACCGCGTCAATATTTCGATTGCTGGAAGCTCTATTGCAGCCGAATATCACTTTAGTAACGTCCAGCTCGGCTATGTGTTCAGTTCCTTTCTTGTTGGCTACGCGATTTTTCAGACGCCCGGCGGACGGCTGGCGGACAAGGTGGGCCCTCGCCGGGTCATCGCGATTGCGGTCCTTTGGTGGGCAGTTTTCACTGCGCTCACCGCAAGCGTCCCACTTGGAATTGCCGGCGCGTTAGGGCTCTTCCTAGCCATCCGATTTGCGCTCGGGGCGGGCGAGGCGATCATATATCCGGCATCCAATCATTTCGTTGCCAACTGGATCCCCACACACGAGCGCGGCATAGCCAATGGCTGGATATTTGCAGGGGTGGGTCTAGGGGCCGGTGTGACACCGCCGCTGATTACATTCATCATGCTCCATCATGGCTGGCGAACATCGTTTTGGGTCAGCGCGGTGATTGGGATTGTCGCAGGAGCAATTTGGTTCTTAATTGCACGCGATAAGCCTCGCCAACACCCTTGGGTTGGGGCCTCGGAGATGAGGAAGATCGAGTCAGGCCTCACGGTCAAAGGGGCATCTTCGGCTTTTGGCAACAGCAAGCCCGAAGCCCGGGTCTCCTGGGGAAGAATTTTAAAGAGCAAGGAAGTCCTGGCGGTAACGCTGAGCTACTTTACATACGGCTACGCCGCATGGATTTTCTTCAGTTGGTTTTTCATTTATCTGGACAAAGTTCGCGGCCTCGACCTGAAATCCAGTTCGCAGTACGCGATGCTGCCGTTTCTGGCAATGGCTGTCGGCTCGCCGTTGGGAGGGTTCATTAGTGACGCGATCACCCGCCGATTCAATAAGCGCGCCGGGCGGTGTGTTTTTTCGTTTGCTGTCATGATTATCGCAGCGATTTTTATTGCCGCCGGAGCATCTGTGCA
>JBOGMI010000060.1:0-1248 GCA_050746645.1 Bryobacteraceae bacterium
CTCATGCAGGAGTTGCACGATCTGAAAGAAGTGCTGAACCCTTCGGAAATTCTCTTTGTGGCCGACGCCATGACCGGGCAGGACGCGGTTCGTTCGGCCGACGAGTTTCACAAACGGCTCGGCATCACCGGCATCGTGCTCACCAAGATGGATGGCGATGCGCGCGGTGGCGCGGCGCTCTCCATCCGCTCTATCACCGGCCAGCCGCTGAAATTTGTCGGCATCGGCGAAAAGCCGGATGCCTTCGAAGCCTTTTTCCCCGACCGCATTGCCTCCCGCATTCTTGGCATGGGCGACGTGCTTTCGCTCATCGACAAAGTGCAGCAGGAGATCGATCAGAGCACCGCGGAAAAAATGCAGGAGAAGATTCTCGGCGACGAGTTTACGCTGGAGGATTTTCGCGACCAGATCAAACAGATCCGTAAACTCGGTTCGCTCGGCGGCTTGCTGGACATGATGCCGCAGATCGGGCCGCTCAAGGAACTCAAGAATCACAAAGACAAGATCGACGAGGGCGAAATCGGCCGCGTCATCGCGATCATCGATTCCATGACGCCCAAAGAGCGGCGCAATCACATGCTCGTGAATGGCAGCCGCCGCCGCCGCATCGCCAAAGGCAGCGGCACCACGGTTCAGGACGTCAACGCTTTGCTCAAACAGTACGCCCAGGCGCGCAAGATGATGAAGTCGTTTACCGCGCAATCGGGGATGCTCGGCAAGAGGCTGGCGAAGATGAAGATTCCGGGGCTGACGGGGTTCTGAAGCGCAGCACTACACTTGGGGATATAGGCTCAGATAACAGGATCAGCGGCCGGTGTTTGGCTTCAGATGCCAGCTCGATATTTCTGCGGCTGGCTTTAGGCGCCGCTTTTCTTTCCGCCGTAGCCGACCGCTTTGGGTTATGGGGCACATACGGGCAGCCGAATGTTGCGTGGGGCGATTTTGGTCGCTTCGTGGCTTACACAGGCAAATTGAACTGGTTTGCACCTGCTTCTCTTGTTCCGGTATTGGCATGGGCCGCTACAGTAGCAGAGACTGCGCTGGGTGTGGCTCTCATCCTGGGAATCTTCACCCGTGTCGCCGCTTTTCTTAGCGGGCTGTTGCTGCTGTTGTTTGCGCTCGCCATGACCTTTTCTCTGGGCGTGAAGGCGCCGCTTAATTTTTCAGTCTTCTCGGCTTCGGCCGGAGCTTTCCTGTTAGCCACTTATCGGAACGTTCCGATAAGTGTGGATGCATGGAGATCAAACA
>JBOGMI010000061.1:0-5981 GCA_050746645.1 Bryobacteraceae bacterium
CCGCCGCGCGCATCCCCGGCGTGAAAGTTGTGCATGACGGCGATTTCATTGCCGTCGCGGCGCCGGATTGGCAGGCGGCCGAAAAAGCGGCGCAAAGCGTCCACGCGAAATGGCACGAGAAGCCGCAGATCTCAAACGCCGAGCTGTTTTCGTTTATCAAGAGCCATCCTAAGAAGTCGGAGGGCCGGAGATCGGCTGCGATTGTCGATGGTTCTGTAAAGACCGCGCTCGCATCCGCGGCTAAGACTCTGAACAAAACCTACACGGTCGCCTACATCGCGCATACCCCGATGGAGCCGCGCGCGGCTGCGGCTATGTGGAAAAATGGCGAACTCACGGTTTGGTGCGGCTCGCAGCGGCCCTTTCACGTGCGCACGCTGCTGGCGGATACGTTCGGCATCGGCGAAGACAAAGTCCGCGTGATTGTGCCCGATACCGGCGGCGCCTTCGGCGGCAAGCACGACGGCGATTGGGCTGTGGAAGCGGCGCGGATCGCCAAAGGGGCAGGGAAGCCCGTTAAGCTGGTTTGGACCCGCGAAGAAGAATTTACCTGGGCGTACTTCCGGCCCGCGGGGGTCATTGAAGTTACAAGTGGCGTCGCGAAAGACGGCAAGCTTACCGCCTGGAAGTTCGACAACTATCTTTCCGGTCCATCCGCTATCGACACGCCCTATCAAGTGTCGAATCGCAGCATCCACTACCACGCAACCGAAACTCCTTTGCGCGTCGGCTCCTATCGCGGGCTCGCCGCCACCGCCAATCATTTTGCGCGCGAATCGCACATGGACGAGCTCGCTGAGTCCGTGGCTATGGACCCCCTGGCCTTCCGGCTCAAGAATCTCGCAAACGATCGCATCCGCGGCGTGCTCGAAACCGCCGCCAAGCGCTTCGGCTGGGCGAACCGCAAAAAGAAGCCGGGCCATGGCTTTGGCATAGCCTGCGGCACCGAGAAAGGCGGCTATGTCGGCTGCTGCGTGGAAATTGCGATGAACGGCGGCAATCGTCTCCACGTCGAACGCGTAACCGAAGCCTGGGATAGCGGCGCAGTGGTCAATCCGGACCAGCTTAAGAATCAGGTGGAAGGCGCCATCATGATGGGCATGGGCGGCGCGCTGTTCGAGCACATCGAATTCGCCAACGGACGCATTCTCAACGACCGCCTCTCGAAATACCGCGTGCCTCGCTTCCACGATGCGCCCATCATCGAAGCCATTCTGGTCGACCGCAAGAATGTTCCTTCCGCCGGTGCCGGAGAGATCCCCATCGTCGGCATCGCCCCCGCGCTGGCCAATGCGATCCGCGACGCGACAGGAAAGCGCATCCGCTCCATGCCTCTGCTGCCTGGGCTGGCCTAAGCGCAATACTGTTCACTTTGGCCCAAAGACCGTGTTGCATCTCTCGAAACTTCGAAATGTCGAAACTGAGCCGGGAGCGTAAGCGACCTCTAGTTGGGCTAACCGCCCCGATGCCTCGCTTACGCTCGGGGCTCACGTTTCGGCATGTACCCAGTTTGAGCATCAGGCGTTAAGTGAACCGTATTGGGGCCTAAGCGGCACGTCATATATAAGAAATTTATGCTTTTATTCTATTGCATAAAAATTTCTTTTAGGGTACCGTAGGACATACGCATCTGAACGATTGCAACCAGCTTCGTTTAGTCGTCGTCGTGAAAAGCAGGCAGCACCAACTTGCAGCGCTTCACGAACGGAATCAAGGGCCACCGGGCAGGCAACCGAACCGGCCAGGTGGCTCTTCTTCTAATTAGGGAGTTCCTACGCATGTCATCCAATCTTCTTTCGGGAGCCAAAATCCTATTGAATTGCCTGGAGCGGGAGAACGTCCAGTGCATCTTCGGTTATCCCGGCGGCGCCACGCTGCCGCTTTACGATGCGCTGTACGATCACGCGATCCGCCATGTCCTGGTGCGGCATGAGCAGAACGCGGCCTTCGCCGCCGAAGGCTATGCGCGCACTACGGGCCGCGTCGGCGTCTGTTGTGCGACCTCCGGGCCAGGCGCCACCAATCTGGTCACGGGCCTCGCGGACGCCATGCTGGACTCCATTCCCATCGTCGCCATCACCGGCCAGGTTTCGACCAAGTTGATGGGCAGCGATGCGTTTCAGGAAGCCGACACCTTCGGCATCACGCGTTCCACGACCAAGCATAATTACCTGGTGAAGAGCGTCCAGGATCTGCCGCAAGTGATTCACGAGGCGTTTTATGTCGCCGCTTCGGGCCGTCCCGGGCCGGTGCTCGTGGACGTCGCCAAAGACGTGCTTCAAAGCCAGTCGCACTACACGCCGGTTACCGAGGTTCATCTGCCGGGCTATCGCGTCTTCAACGAAGGCCATGGCGGGCAGATCCGCCGCGCCGCGCAGATGATGTGGGATGCGGAGCGGCCCTTCATTTATGCCGGCGGCGGCATCGTCGCGGCCAACGCCTCGAACGAACTGCGCGCGCTCACCGAACTGCTCGATGCGCCGGCCGTCTGCACGCTGATGGGCCTCGGCGCGCTCCCGGCCGAACATCCGAATTTCATCAGCATTCCCGGCATGCACGGCAGCTATGCCGCCAATATGGGTATGTCCGGCACCGATCTCATGATCGCCCTCGGCGTGCGTTTCGACGATCGCGTAACCGGACGTTTGTCCTCGTTCGCTCCGCATGCCAAAGTCATCCACGTCGATATCGATCCTTCGGAAATCGGCAAGAACCGCCAGGCGGATTTGCCCATCGTCGGCAATGTGAAACGCGTACTGCCGAAATTGATCGCCGAACTGAAAGACCTCGGCCCCGCGGCGCAAGCGAAGCATCGATCCGCGCGTGAAGCCTGGCGAAAACAGATTGCCGCGTGGAAAGCCGAGCATCCTCTGGTTGCCGAAAAGTCGGATCGCGAGATCAAGCCGCAGCACGTCATGGCCGAAATCGACCGTCTCTCGGGCGGCCGCGCCATCGTTGCCGCCGATGTCGGGCAGCACCAGATGTGGGCCGCGCAACTCATTCGCTTCAACGAGCCTCGCTTGTGGATCAACTCCGGCGGCTTGGGCACCATGGGGTTCGGCTTGCCCGCCGCCATTGGCGCGCAGTTCGCGCGGCCCGACAAGCTGGTCTTCGCCGTGCTCGGCGACGGCGGCTTCCAGATGTCGATCCCCGAACTCGCCACCATCGCCAATCACGCGCTGCCGCTAAAAATCGTCGTGGTGAACAACGGCCATCTCGGAATGGTGCGTCAATGGCAGGAGCTGTTTTGCAACAATCGTCTGAGCCAGGTGGCGCTGCCTGCGTTTCCGGATGTCGAAAAACTCGCCGGAGCGTACGGCTTTCCCGGCCGCACGGTCGAAAGCGTCGAAGAAATGCCCAAGGCACTCGAAGATGCCGTCGCCGCTCCGGGTCCGTTCCTGCTCAATATCAAAGTCTCGCCTTTTGAAAACGTGTTTCCCATGGTTCCCGCCGGCGGAGCCATCAACGAAATGGTGCTGCGTCCGCCGCAGCCGGTGGAGGTTTAGGCCGTGCAGCAGATCATTTCCTTGCTCATGGAGAACAAGCCCGGCGCGCTCATGCGCGTCACCGGCTTGCTCAGCCAGCGTGGCTATAACATCGAAAGCCTGACCGTCGCCCGCACGCTAGATCCGGCGCTTTCGCGCATGACCATTACCGTGGATGTCGAACCGCAAATCCGCGCGCAGGTCATCAAGCAGATGAACAAGCTCATCAACGTTTTGCAGGCGACCGATATGACCGAATCGCCCGCCGTCAATCGCGAGCTGGTGCTCATCCGCATCCGCACCAACCAGCAGAACCGCACCGCCATTCTCAAGGAAGCCGAAATTTTTCAGGCCCGCGTCGTCGATTCGACAACCGAAGGCTTTGCTATCGAAGCCACCGGCGAATCCGAAAAACTGGACGAGTTCATCGGCGTCATGAGCAGCTATGGCGAAATCGACATCACGCGTTCCGGCGCCGTTTCCATGTCGCTCGAAAACCGGAAACTCCGCCTCTCGCCTCCGGTTCCGCGCGGCGCTTCGGCTGAAGAAGTGGTCAGTGATCAGTTTTTAGTTAACTGACAACTGAAAACTGAGAACTGAGAACGAACAAGAACGTACAATAATCACTTATGCCAAAAAGATTTTACGAGCAGGACGGGAGCCTGGCCCCGCTGCAAGGAAAAACAGTCGCCATCATCGGCTACGGGAGCCAGGGCCACGCCCACGCCCTAAATCTGCGCGATTCCGGTATCAACGTCGTTGTCGGCCTGCACGCCGCGAGCAAGAGCGCCGAAAAGGCCAAAGCCGCGGGCCTGCGCGTTCTCAGCGTCGCCGATGCCTCCAAAGCCGGCGATGTCGTCATGATGCTCGTCCCCGATCATCTTCAGGCCGATATCTATAACAAAGACATCGCGCCGCACATGTCCAAGGGCACGACCTTGATGTTCGCGCATGGCTTCAGCATCCATTTCAAAGCCATCCAGCCTCCCGCTGACATCGATGTCTCGATGGTTGCGCCCAAAGCGCCCGGCCATCGCGTTCGCGAGTTATTCACCGAAGGTGTCGGCGTGCCCGCTCTCGTCGCCGTCGCGCAGGATGCCTCCGGCCACGCGCTCGAAGTCGCGCTGGCCTATGCTTCCGCGCTCGGCTGCCTCAAGGCCGGTGTGCTCGAAACCAATTTTCGTGAAGAGACCGAGACCGATCTTTTCGGTGAGCAGGCCGTGCTCTGCGGCGGCATCAGCGAACTGATCCGCGCCGGCTTCGAAACCCTGACCGCGGCCGGCTATGCACCCGAAATGGCCTATTTCGAGTGCCTCCACGAGGTGAAGCTCATCGTCGATCTGATCTACGAGGGCGGCCTGAGTTACATGCGCTACTCGGTCTCGGATACCGCCGAATACGGCGACTACACCCGCGGCCCGCGCCTGGTCACCGAACAAACACGCGCGGAAATGAAAAAGATCCTGAGCGAGATCCAATCCGGCCAATTCGCGAAAGAATGGCTGGACGAAAACCGCACCGGCCGCAAACGCTTTTTGGCGATGCGCGAAAAAGCCAAGGATCAGCCCATCGAACGCGTCGGCGCCGAGCTCCGCGCCATGATGCCGTTCCTGAAGAAGCGCAAAGAAGCCGGCGTTCCCGAAGAAAGCGCCGTCGGCGCCTGAGGTCCCGGATCTTGAGTCATCCTTCCCGGCGTACATTCTTAGAGACATCGCTGGCGGTGGCGTCCAGCGCGGCGCTTTCCGCGGCCAATGAACCGCTTTCCATGAAGAAGGGCGTGCTGATCGGCATGCTGCCCAAGCAGCTAAGCTATCTGGACCGTTTCCGGATGGCTCGTGACGTGGGCTTCCAAGTTCTCCAGGCTCAGACCGCCCCGGACCCGCACGAGGCCGATGCGATCAAGTCGGCGGCCCAAAAAGCCGGCTTGCCCATTGATTCGGTGATGAACATGCTCCATTGGAAATATCCGCTCTCCTCCAGCGATCCGGCTGTTGTCGAAAAAAGCCTCAATGGCATGCGCACGTCCCTGCACAACGCCAAGCTATGGGGCGCACACTGCGTCCTGCTGGTTCCGGCGGTGGTGAACGCGCAGACGAGTTATCGTGAGGCGTGGGAACGTTCGCAAAAGCAGATTCGCAAACTGATTCCTCTGGCTGAAGAGCTCAAAGTGAGCATCGCTCTCGAAGAAGTCTGGAATAAATTCCTGCTGAGCCCGCTCGAGTTCGCCTCATACATCGATCAGTTCAAGAGCCCCTGGGTGAAATCCTGGTTCGACGTGGGCAACGTGGTGATCCACGGCTACCCGCAAGATTGGATTCGCACCCTCGGCCCACGCATTGCGGATGTGCATGTAAAGGGATTCAAGCGAACGCGGAACTGCTATCAGTGGGTAAACATCGGCGAAGGCGACATCGACTGGCCGGCGGTGCGCCAGGCCCTCGCCGATATTGGCTATCACGGCACGGTAATTACCGAACTGAAAGGCGGCGATAAAGC
>JBOGMI010000062.1:0-3002 GCA_050746645.1 Bryobacteraceae bacterium
TCTTACACACGGTTCTCCCGGAGTTTGCTTTCTTCTGCCGGAGTCTCGAAAAGGAATTTAGCTTTCCCTGTCAGGCGAACGTCTACCTGACGCCCGCCGGCGCCCAAGGCGCCAAACCCCATTACGATACGCACGACGTATTTGTGCTACAGGTAACCGGTTCTAAAAAGTGGACGATCTATGGAACACCCGTCGAACTGCCACTTCCCGCTCAGGACTTTGACTCGGCGGTTCACAAGCGCGGCGATCCCACGCTCGAATTCCAACTCAAAGCCGGCGATGCCGCCTACATCCATCGCGGTGTAGTCCACGACGCCCGTTCCACCGATGCTGTTTCCCTTCACATAACAGTGGGAATTCTGAGATATACCTGGACGGATCTGCTGTTGGAATTGGTCGCCAGCGCCGGCTTGAACGACCCGGCATTCCGCAAAGCGCTTCCCCCCGGTTTCGCCCGCGGGAAATTCGACCGCGTGCCCGCGCGAGAGATGTTTCGAAGCCTCTTGCGCCGGCTTCCTGAAAAGGCGGATTTCGATGCCGTACTCGACAGTTTTGCCGGCGAATTCCTTTCCGCGTGTCCTCCGCTGCTGAGAGGTCAAATGGCTCAACTAGCGGCTCTCGATCAATTGACGGTGGAGAGCGTAGTGGGCGCAAGAGCGAGCGTCGTCTCTCGGGTGCGGATAACAGATGGGCAGTCGGTGTCCGTCGATTGCTATGGACACCGGATCACCTTTCCCTCTCATGCCCTTGAGGCGGTCCGATTCGCTCTCGGCAGTTCCCACTTTGTCGTTCGGGATCTTCCCGGCGGTTTAGACGATCCCGGCAAGCTTGTCCTCGTTCGGCGTCTTATCCAAGAGGGCTTGGCGATGGCTCTTTAACGGTCCGGGCGACAGAATGCAAGGCCTGCTTGCTGCTCGTTGCCGTTTCTCGTGGCTACCATATTGGCACAGCTCAGCATTGAAGCGTCTGGGCACCCAGATCCACAGTACTCAGGCAGATGTCCGCACCGTGGGCCAGGCAAGTGTCTTGCTGCTCATGTGGATCGGTTCTTATAGATTTAAGCTGGAAGAGCGCCTTGCTCCCGAATGCCTTCGCAAGAGCCACATTCATTTCGGGGTCGCGCACGCTCGTACATGAATAGATAGCTGCCAGCGTCACGATTCGCGTAGAGAAGCCGTTCCCGTTGCGAGTGATCCTTGCTACGATACCGGCGCCGCCGCCGGTGGAGTCTATGGTGCCCGTGAAAGGTAAAACGAGGCGGCCACGGTCGGACAGCCGCTTGAGCCAAAGGGGATGCGGATGGGTGACGCCCGCATTAATGAGTATCGCGTCGCATTCGCCCGGATCGAATGCCGCACCGTCTTCAGCGTGTACTGAAACATTGGAATACGTGGCGAGATTCTCACGAGCCCGGGCCGCCAAGCCCGAATCGATCTCGCTGGCTACAACTTTCCCGGCTGGGCCAACCACTTCGGCCATAATCGCGGTGTAATAGCCGACACCGCAACCCAGATGATAAACGCGGCCGCCGGGAGCGAGTTCGAGCGCCTCAATCCATCGAGCCAGCACACTTGGCTGCCCGTTGTTCAAATGGCGGTTAGGATCAAGGGCAACCAAGACATTGTGGTAAAGGTCCCTGGGATTCCCGGTAGTTGAATAAGGCTCGCCAGCAAGTACCCTGAACCCTACCGCCGGCGATGCAACCTGCCAAGGCGCCGGCCCCATAAACTTCTCGCGGGGCACGCGAGCGTAAGCTGCAACAAGCGCGGACGAGTTCAGGCTGGCTACGATTCTAATTTCATCCGCATAGAAAAGGCGGCAATCGTCGAGCGTCATATCGTAATCGCACTTATCGAGCGCGCTGATTCTGATCGGTAGCTTGCCACAACCAAAGCGGTTCGCTCCTTGCATCTTCATCTCACGTCATAAACGTACACTTCTCCTGGCGTGCCCCCTCGCGGCGGGATAGTAACGAAAAGATGGTCCAGGCGGGGAACGAGTACTTCGTTCTTTCCGCCCGGACCTGAGGGAATCTTTCCTAGCAAAGTGTAGTGGTTCGGGCTATCTTCGTGGTAGACGACGACCGTGCCTGTTCCGCCGCCGCACGAGGCATAAATACGCTTGAAATGCGGATCGAAAATCAAATCATCCACGCCTTTCCCGATGGGAAGCGACTGGAGCTGTTTTCCGGTCTTGCTGTCGAGAATCACCAGAACGCCGCTGCGGCACGCGACAAAGAGGCGCTGCGAGGCGGGATCGAACGCAATGGCGACATTTCGGTGGCCCATGGTGATCGGCCAGGTGGCGACAATTGATCGCGTTCGGCGGTTGACAACATCGACTTGGCTCTTCGAGGGATTTTCGATATAGAGCAGGGGTTCGGAAAGTGCGAGGGCCATCTGTTCGAGCGTGTCTCCGTCGATCTTGATGTCTCCGGCCTTCTTATCCGAAGTCGTATTAACGACGCCCAGCATCGAGAAAGTCTCATGAGCATCTCCACCGCCGTTCACAACATAAAGATCGTGTGTGGCCGGATCGTAGCCGATCGAATCCGCATCGACCTTCAGTTTGACCGTCCCTATTTGCCGGTAGGTTTTGCCGTCATAGATCCTAACTTCCCCGGCGCCGCCGTCGGTAACGAAAATTCTGTTGAGGTCTTCGCGGCAAAAAATCGCGTGAGGAATTCCAATCCCGCCAATCGCGCGAATAAACTTCCCGCTGCGAAGATTAAATACAAGAACTTTATGGGCGGTTTCCGCCGCTACAAACAACCGGTTGCCGCGGAGGTCCGCTCCCAGGTGGTCGAAACGTCCGGTGATCCCCGGCGGCATCTTGTATTTCGCGACGAGCCTCAGCGGGGCGGCCGCTTGCGCAGCGCTCGCAATGCCTATCGCGAAGGCTGCCGCTCCCAACATTGGAGTTAAGTTCTTCATCGGAGGGACCTTCAGTCTCCTTTGTGCGGTGTCCCGTCGGCGTTCACGGCCACTTCGGTTTTCCTTCCG
>JBOGMI010000063.1:0-4224 GCA_050746645.1 Bryobacteraceae bacterium
GCTCATAACCCAGAGGTCGCAGGTTCGAATCCTGTCCCCGCTACCAGGTAAAACGGCCTTCGGAGAATTCTCCGGGGGCCGTTTTCATGCCCATTGGGAACACTTTTGGGAACATTAGCGCCGCTAATGGTTCGTTTGGGAACGGTTTGAGAACATCGGTACGCGGCGCAGGCGAGCGGCTGAGCCGTTACAGCAACGGCTGCGGCGAGCTCTACGCTCGCGGTGTGAGCACGGAGAACTGGATCAGCCTGGGCAGCTTTGATCTGCACGCCGAACTTGGTGAAGCTGGTCATATTCACGGCGACCTGTTGGGCGGCAGTTGCAGTCTGCCGCTGCCACGCCGCGGCCTCCTCGGCTGCTTTGGTGGCCCGTTCTGGACGTGCGGCGGCGTCGAAAGACGTTGCGCAGGGCTGTTTATGGTGGCCCCTTTTGGCGGTGCAGGTGTTCGGATCGATGTCACATGGCACCGGCTCGAAGATTTGTCCGATGAACCGCGGGCGTGGCGAGGGAGCAAGCCCCCGAAGTTTTAGCGCGTAAGGTGTTTATGTTGAACGCTCCCATTGATCGCCGTGCACGTCTGCGAGCCCAACCAGCCGACGAGGTCTAGCTCCACGAGATTGCGCCAGCCGCTGCCGAATCAAGTAGGCGCTTTTTCTTGTGCGGTAGGCCAGTGCCGCTGACCGCGAAGAACTGCTGAAATTGCCGCCCTGCGGACTATGCGCGGACCACAAAGCCCCTTTCGTCAGAGTGACTTGATGCCTGTCATGCGAGCCCTTGGTCCGACAGTCGTCCGCCACCGTAAGTCGTAGCCGCATGCTTGTGCGAACTCTCGTCCCGCAGCTCGGGGAGGTCCAATGATGCAATCAGCTTCATTCATTAGCAGCCTAATTTCGGAACTTCCTTGGCTTCGTGCTGCTTCGACCGCAAGGCTCTCCAGCGAAGTGCCCAAGTGCATCCGACGGTAGATGGGCCACACGTATAGTTCCGTTATCTCACTGTACTTAGTTGCGCCTGGCCAGTGCCGTAAGAAGAGCCATCCTATGCGTAGGCCGAAACCTGTCTTTAGTTCAATACAAGACACGGGAAAGCCCGATGTGGGTGACATTGTGTAGTAATGAATGATCGCGATCTTGCGAGCCTTCCCCCGAATGATTTGTCCGAAGCGGGGATTCTCGACCATCCACAGACGTCGAATTTCCCTCTCGTTGTCGCTGGCATTATTCATGTCACCCGACTTGGCGAGCGAGGGTCCCCATCTCGCATGGCGTGTAACAAATGTTTCATGATGGTAGCACCGCACATAATCCAGCGACATTTTCCCGTAGCCGCGCTTGCCCCAGCCTGATCCCCACGAGTTCCAGAAGCTGAAAGTGTCAGCTGCGGGGTCGTAGCCGTTGATTGGGATTGCGTGAAGTCCGATTGAACCTTCGCCTTGGGCCGGAAGTTGGATTATTCCGTCCGGCGCGTAATATGACGCCTCAAACCATTCGACGACCATAAGGTGCGAGTCGCACATTTTGCATGGCACACCCGACCGTCGAAGGTTTTGATTAAATGTTAACTGCCGAGCTACTTCCGATGGGTCAGCGATGGATTCGTAGTACACCTGTCTCGCGTACGCGCCTCCACGAAAGTAGGTAAGTCTGGACGCGAATAATGCTTGCGTACCGTTAACTCGCGGCTGTCCATCGATTGACTTTACGAGTTCGAAAGCTCTCCGCCTGTCAATTACGCTCAGGCTCGCAAATTGTGCCGCCCTCCCATTCTCCCTTGTCAAACAGTTGGAGCTGCAGATCTCAGCAAACGCATGAGTGTGAATGTCGAAACCTAACTGCGCATTCCATTGAAGCATACGTGCCCAGCAGGGGTTGCATAGTAGATGCACCTGTTGTGCGTCTACTCTAGCTTGAGTAATTTCACCTATGTAAAGATCGCCACCGGCGGCCTCTGGCCAATATGCACGGGGCCGCTCAGGTGTTTCGCCGCATCTCTCGCATCTCCATTCAACGCCGGTTAATGGCGGACCAGGTTCCATGATTATTTCAGTTTAGGACCAATCGCGGGGCCGCCAGCAATTGTCGAGTCGGCGCGACACGCTGCAGATGTCATGAATGCCCTGTGGCAACCGGCTCGGAAGGTGGGGGGATTGCATGTTTTCGTCAAGCCGTCAGCTCCACGCTGCTCTCCCCGAAATTGGCGACGATTTGCAGGTGCCCACCAAGGGCGGCGACGTAGGACTGCAACGTGCCGAGCTCGGTGTGCGACAGATCCCCGCTCTCCAGCTTCGACACACGCGCTTGCGAAACCCCCATCAAGGCCGCGACGTCGGACTGGCGAGCGTGGCCCTGCGCCTTGCGGATGTCGGCGAGACGTTGGGCCTGGACGGCGTCGTGCATCTCCTTGCGCCTCGCGTCGGCACGCGCCGGGTCCAGGCGCCCCTGGGCGATGGCCTCCGCACGAATCTCACGCCAGTTGCGCGCCATCGTCATTCACCTCCCTCGGTCGCGAGCCAGTTCTCGTAGCGTCGCTCAGCTATCGGAATATTCTTGTCGTACCAGTTCTTCCAGTTGCCCGCCTTGTCCCCGCCGAGCAACAGGATCGCCTGCCGTCGCGGATCGAAGATAAACAGGATCCGGATGCTGGTGCCGGCCGGCCGCAGCTCCTTCATGCTGTGGAACTTCGACCCGTTGACCTTGTCCACCGATGGCCGGCCCAAGGTTGGACCTTCCAGCTCGAGCAGGTCGATGGCCCCGGTGACCGCGGCCATGACGCCCTCGTTGAGAGTGAAGTACCAGTGTTCGACCTCCTCAAGCAGGATCACTTCCCAGGACATCGACATTAATATAACCTCAGCATTATATGCAACGTTCTGGTCAGGTCAGCTCGCAGTCGCGTCATCCGAGGCCCAGGCATCGCCGAGCAAGAATTCGGCGGCCTTGGGCTTGACCCCGTTTGGTGGACACAGGGTCAGGCGGCTTGTGCCGTCTGAGTGAGTCGGTCTTCGAAGTCGACCGGACTCATCATAGCGATGGCCGAGTGACGTCGGCGTCGGTTGTAGACTCGCTCGATCCAGTCGCCAACGGCCAGCTTGGCGGCCGCCTTGGTCGGCCAAAGATACCTGTCGTAGAACTCAACTTTCATTGTCGCCCAGAATGACTCGGCCTGAGCATTGTCCCAACACACCGCCGTGCGGCCAACCGAGCGGAGCAGGTTGTGCTCGCGGGCGAACCGCGCGAGCTGTGCGGAGGTGTACTGGCAGCCGCGATCAGCGTGCAGAATCACCTGTTCGGCCAGCTCGCCGCGCATCGCCACGGCCATCGCCAGGGCGGCCTGGACCAGATCGGTGTGCAGGTACTCATCGATGGCCCAGCCGATCACCCGCCGTGAGCAGCCATCGCGCACCGCGCACAGATACAGCCAGCCCTCACCAGTGCGCAGGTAGGTGATGTCGGAGGTCCACACCCGGTTGAGCCGCCCGGTATCGAAACGGCGCCCCACCAGGTCTTTGGGTATCACTGCATCGGGGTCGACGACCGTGGTGACCGGCGCGAATCGGCGCGGGCTGATCCCGGCCAACCCTTGCCGGCGCAGCGAGGCTGCCACCGTTTTGCGGGACACCCTCTGCCCGTCGGCGCGCAGGTCGGCCAGGATGCGCGGGGTGCCGTAGACGCCGTCAGAGGCCGTGTGGAACTTCGCGACCTTGGCGTCCAGCTCGGCGCGCCGCTGGTGTGCCGGGGTTGGCCCGCCATTGCGGTTGGCGCGCCATTTGTAGAACCCCGAACGGGACACCTCCAGCAGTTCGCACATCCGCTTGATGCTGTAGGTGGCCTTCTCCGCCTCGATCACCCGGTAGGCTTCTACCGGTTGTGTTCGGAGACGAAGAAGGCCGCGGCTTTTTTCAAAAACTCACGGTCCAAACGTAATTCGGCATTTTCACGGCGCAGACGCTCTAGCTCCGCGCGTTCATCAGCATCCAGCACCGCGCCAGTATCACCGGCCGATAAGGCTTGGCGTTGGAGGCGCACCCAACGCCCCAGCACTTGTTCACCAACACCAATCTCGGCGGCCACGTGCGCCACCGGGCGACCGGTCTCAATCACCAGGCGGGCAGCCTGCTCCCGAAACTCCGGGGTGTACTTGCGACGCTTGCCCGACATAGGGACATCCTTCCCGCGGGACCAGCAGTCCCACCAGATAGGTGTCCACCATCAGGGGTCAACCCCA
>JBOGMI010000064.1:0-4360 GCA_050746645.1 Bryobacteraceae bacterium
TAACGCGAGTGAACACCGAGCAGGCCTCGAAACAGTCAACGTGGGAGCCGACCCGGCAAAGGGACGGGGAAGGCCGCCGCCGCAGAGTACATCGCTTCTTCGCCGAGGAGGCAAGAAGCATGAGCGAGAAGGCTCTGCGGTCCCACCGGGGTAATGGTGATGGCATGCCTGTACAAGGAAGCGCGGCGCAACACGGGAAACCCCAGGGAGGAGGAAAAGGTGTCAGGGAGGAAAAGGTGTCAGAGGGAGAGGAGGAGGAAAAGGGTGTCAGGGTGCGCCGGCACAAGCCGGAGGAAAGTAGCGAATGAAAGAGTCGTACGAGAGAAGGCTTAGCCAGCCACCTCGGCCTCGAGTGATGCGTGCTGTCAGGCAACTGCCAGGGCGAAGCGTTCACAGAGGCACAACCAGGCCGTGTATCGAGCTCCGAAAACATTCTTCTGCGGTGGCCGACCTTGTCCTGACAAGGGGAAGGCAACAGTGATGTCGAACGATCAAGGCAAGTCCGATGTCGCCCCCACGGAGTCTAAGACCACGCGCACGGTTGGAAACTTTCCTCACGGAAGCCGGGAGACCCCGGAAACATCCGCCTCGCGCGAGACGGATCGGTCGGAGAAGGCGCGATGCCGCAAGACCGACACGCACGTTTCCGGGGAGTCAGACAGCTCCATAGTACCGAAGAAGCAGGCGAACAACGACAGCGTGCCGCTGTCGGCGGAGCCTGTGGAGGGAAGGGGGCTGACCAAGGAGAACGCACGACGGTCGCTACTGGTCCGGACACAGCGCCGGGCACCCAGGTCGCGCGGACTGTCGGGCGTACGCGAAGCGGCACGACGTGATCGAACCATGCGGTTCAACAATCTGCTGCACCACGTCACCCCCGAACTGCTCAGGGCCAGCTTCTTCGATCTGAAGAAGCAAGCTGCACCCGGCATCGACGGAGAGACGTGGGCTCAATACGCCGAGGACTTTGAAGCGCGGATCGACGATCTGCACACGCGAGTCCATCGGGGAACGTATCGGGCGCAACCGTCCAAACGGGCTTGGATCGCCAAGCCTGACGGCAAGCTGCGACCCTTGGGGATCGCGGCGCTGGAAGACAAGATCGTCCAGCAAGCCGTGGCAACGGTGCTAGGATGCATCTATGAAGAGGACTTTCAGGGCTTCAGCTACGGTTTCCGCCCTAGGCGAGGCTGTCAGCGGGCACTGGATGCACTCTACATGGGCATCCAAACGCGGAAAGTGAACTGGATTTTGGATGCGGACATCCGAGGCTTCTTTGACAACATCGACCACTTGTGGCTGATGAAGTTTTTGGAGCACCGGATCGCCGACCGCCGTCTGCTCCGGCTGCTGAGGAAATGGCTAAGAGCCGGAGTGTCGGAGGACGGTCAGTGGTCACCGAGCACGGTCGGAACACCCCAAGGAGCGGTGATTTCACCGCTCTGCTCAAACGTGTTCTTGCACTACGTTCTGGACCTATGGATCGGAGCATGGCGTCAACGCCATGCCAAGGGAGAAGTCGTCATCGTGCGCTATGCGGATGATTTCGTCATCGGTTTCCGCGAGGAATCCGACGCGAGACGCTGCCTGGCTGCGCTCCAGGAACGCTTCACCAAGTTTGGCTTGGAGTTGCACCCGGAGAAAACGCGGTTGATCGAGTTCGGACGCTATGCGACTGAACGTCGGTCGAAGCGCGGTGACGGTCCACCGGAGACGTTTGACTTTCTGGGTTTCACGCACATCTGCGGAAGGACACGGAAAGGCGCCTTCGCCATCCACCGCATCTCATCGGGCAAGAAGTTGCGTAACAAGCTGCGAGAAATCAAGGCGAAGCTGAGGCGGAAGATGCATCAAGACCTGACGGAAGTCGGGGCTTGGCTATCGAGTGTGTTCCGGGGCTGGTGCCAATACCACGCCATACCGGGCAACTCGATACGGATGCAGCAATGCCGTACGGCGTTCCAGCGACTCTGGCTCCGCGCGCTGCGGCGACGCAGTCAACGCGGTCGTCGGATGACCTGGGCCAAATTCTCGCGACTCAGCCAGCGCTGGCTTCCAACCCCGAAAATCCTGCATGAGTATCCCGACGTGCGGTTTCGGCGTCTTTATCCGAGGTAGGAGCCGTATGCGGTAGTTCCGCACGTACGGATCTGTGCGGGGGGTGGCCCGAAAGGGCCATCCCTACCGCGATCTCTGCGGGGACGCAACCTGGCAAGGGATATTCGGGCCTCCGATGCGGCACAGGCGCTTCAGGCCTCTGGCGGCGCCCGTTGCCAGAGGCCGTTTTCTTCTGGCCCTTTAGCGGGTAAGGGAGAGGCGTCCCTCTCCCTCCCCATCGTCGCGACTGGGGCAATTCCCAGCATTTACCGGCATGCGCATTTCACGCACCGGGCGACCCCGATGAAATTTCCTCGTGAGAGGGACACCGACCGTCATGTTTCGGGAGGCGGCAGGAAATCCCGCAGTGAGACCAATCCCATACGGCGCAGATGTTTGTTCTTCAGCCGGTAGTTGTCGCAGTCGCTGATCCGCTTGAACTTCATACAGCGAAGCCGTTTGCGGGTCCAGCCGTCAAGATCTGCGAACTGTGAGGCGACCGTCGAGAACGGGGTCGCGAAGTATCGCGCCACGCCTCGAATGACCGCGTTGATCCGCGAGATCGCTCGGGCATCAAGGTTGCGACAGCGGATTGTCAGTTCCCGGATCCGGTCCTTGTATTTCTCCACGGATTTCTGTCTCATAGCACACGCTTGGTGGTGAAAGTCGAACCCCAGGAAGAGAAAGCCTTCGCAGAAGGTCGTGACTTTCGTTTTCTCGGCACTGAGTTCCAGGCCGAGTTCCGTCAAGCAGCTTTCGACAAGTTTTCGTGCCTCTTCGGCTTGGCGTTTCGACCAGCACAGTATGACAAAGTCATCCGCGTATCGCACAAAGCGAAGTCGTGCTTGGTGCAGCTTCCAGTCGAGGAAGTTCAGGGCGATGTTCGCCAACAGCGGCGAAAGCACTCCCCCTTGCGGCGTCCCCACCGTCGTGGGATAGGTCATGCCGTCTTCCATCACGCCCGCCGTGAGAAAACGTTGGACAAGATCGAGGATGTTTCCATCCGCAATCACGTTGCGCAGACCTGTCAGGATCACGTCAAACGGGATGTTGTCGAAGAAGCCTTGGATGTCGGCGTCGAGTACGAAACGACGCCCGGCATGGCGAAATTCGGCGACCTTCTCGAGAGCGTCGTGACAAGATCTGTGCGGCCTGAAGCCGAAGGATTGATCGTGGAATAGCGGTTCGAACAAGGGCGAGAGCAGCCGTCGCAGCACTTCCTGTGCGACGCGATCGCGGACGGCAGGAATGCCTAAGGGGCGATTCTTGCCACCCCCCTTGTCGATGTACTTGCGTCGCGCCGGCAGGGGTTGAAATGTCCCTGCCTTGAGTTCCCGCATCAGCCGGTCGAGGTTCTGTGCGAGGTTGGCCTCGAACATCTCGATGCTGACACGATCAACCCCGGCGGCCCCGCGGTTCTTGCGAACCGCGTGGAATGCGTCGTACAGGACTCGGAGTGTGATGCGTCCGGTCAACGAATGGTGCTTGATCCGCAGCGGCTCGGTGCCGTTCATCCCGTGATCCCTGAATCAGGTAGGTGTCGGAGCGTCGGTCGCCCCCAGTCCTTGGAAGATGTTGCTTAGAGCGGCTCGTGAGGGCCGGGTTGAGGACCCGTCCCAGACCTCCGTCGGTCTGCCACGGTCGCTGTAACTTTCTTCATGGCCTGGAGTGACGTTCGTTCCTTCCATCGGTTCTCCCTTTCAGTTCGTCGCCGGCCAGGTGTCCGTTGATCGAACCTACTCCGGGATTGCTGCCATCCCCAAGGCGTCCGCCTCCAGGGGGAGGCGTACGCGCCGCCGCGTCAGTTGGCCTTTTCGGCAAGCCTTATGGGCCTTCCTTGCCGCTCGGGTCGAGTGGCCCGTGCGAACGACGTGGGACTTTCACCGGTCAGAGTTGTCAGCCATTGTGCGAGGGCGAAACCACCAAACACCTTAGATCGTCTCATCGAGTCACCGTACTCCCCGATGAGCAAGCCTGCTCGTTGCAGACCCCGCGCTTCATGAATGTCCGGACCTTGGCGCCGATCCAGCGGCCGAAACGTGATTCCTCCTTCGCTGATCCATCCTGGTCCCTTTCGCCGTTGGTTACCCTTGGACGCCGACACTTACCTCGCCATAGGGCGAGTTCGAGACGGATCTTCCGGACAGGCACGGACCCGCCCGGGTAGGATTTGGATCCCAATCAACTTTCCTGTTCATCAAAATCCTCACCGTTTAAAATGACTGAGCCAACAACTCCTGCGGCTCACGCGGACATCGGAGTT
>JBOGMI010000065.1:0-1870 GCA_050746645.1 Bryobacteraceae bacterium
GAAGATCTGCGCTCGCGCTATCAGGAGAGGTTTGCCGCTTTCGGCGGTTCGGCTCTGATGGTCGATGCCACGCCGCGCCGGCTGGTGCTGCTCGCGAAAGACATTTTGGAACAGGCGCCCGATGTGCAAACGGTCATTCCCGGCCCCTACACTTCGGCTGGCGCCAAAGCCGCGGAAGGTTTTGCGCGCAAACAGGGCACGACGGTGGACCGGCTAGCGAAGCTGTGCGACGACAAAGGCGAGCGCTTCGTGTTTCATCAGCTCACGAGAGGCCTAGCGGCAGCAGTCGCGCTGGCCGAAAAACTTCCCGAAATCATCGCCGGCATCCATTTCCCGAAAACGATGTACTGGACCGGCAAGGACGGCGTGCGCTTCATCCGCCCGATCCGCTGGATCGTTGCGCTGCTCGATGAAACGCCGGTCAGGTTCGAAGTGGCCGGCGTGAAATCCGGCAATCTGACGCGCGGCCATCGCGTCTTGGGAGCGAAAGACCCGATTTCCGTGACTGCCGCGACCTATCTCGACAGGCTGCGTGAAAATTTCGTCATCGTGAAGGCGGAAGAGCGCAAGCAGCGCATCGAAGCGGCGCTCGGGGCGGACGTGCAGAGGGACGACGAGCTGCTAAGAACGCTCGTTTATCTGACGGAGTTCCCTACCCCGATTCGCGGCAGCTTTGATCCGTCGTATTTGGAGCTACCGAAAGAGATTCTTTCGACCGTGATGCGGCATCATCAGCGCTATTTTTCCGTCGTGAAGAGCGATGGAACGCTTGCGCCGCAATTTGTCGCGGTAACCAATACTGATGGGGATCCCGACGGCTTGATCCGGCAGGGGAACGAGCGTGTGCTGCGCGCGCGGTTCAACGATGCCCGGTTTTTCTGGCAAGTGGATCAGCAAAAGCGCCTGGAAGCCCGGCTTCCGGATCTCGCCAAGGTGACGTTCCAGGCGCGGCTCGGAAGCTACGAAGATAAAACCCACCGGATTGTCGATCTGACGGTCGAATTGGCCAAGCAGATAGGCGCTGATATGGGTGCCGCTGGGCGTGCTGCGCTGCTTTGCAAATGTGATCTCACCACCGACATGGTCAAAGAGTTTACCGACTTGCAAGGCATCGTCGGCGGACTCTATGCCAAAGCGCAAGGCGAACCGGAAGCCGTCGCGACCGCGATCTACGATCACTACAAGCCGGTGAGCATGGAGGATTCGATTCCGCGCACACCGGAGGGCCAGGTTCTTTCGATTGCCGACAAACTCGACACTCTGCGCGAATGTTTTCAGATCGGCCTGGTCCCGACCGGCTCGAAAGATCCGTTCGCGCTGCGAAGAGCGGCGCAGGGTGTGGTCAAGATTTTGTTTGAAGCGCGGCTGCCGGTCGAGCTGCTGAAATACGTCCAGCAATATCCAGGCTTGGCGGAGTTTATGCGCGAGCGCGCGCAGTTTTATCTGCGCGATGTACTCGGCTATGCCTACGACGAAGTGAACGCTGTGCTCGCGGCGCCGCTCGGCACCTTAGCCGATCTCGCGGACCGGGCAGAGGCGATCCATTACGTTCGTCCTACGGGAGATTTTGAGCCGCTCGCCGCCAGCTTCAAACGAATCAAGAACATTTTGCGGCAAGCGCAGGTGGAACAGGCGCCGCTGCCGGATGCGAAACTGCTCGCGCCCGGCCCCGAAAAAGACCTGTATGAGGCATTCCTGCGCGTGCGCTCCGAAGCCGGCGAAGCAGGTTCCTATCGCGACAAGCTGGCGCTCATTGCGTCCTTGCGGCCGCAAGTCGATTTGTTCTTCGATAAAATCTTGGTGAACGACCCGAATCCGGCGATCCGGCAGAACCGCCTGGCTTTGTTGTACAGCTTGCTTGCGGAGTTTT
>JBOGMI010000066.1:0-2331 GCA_050746645.1 Bryobacteraceae bacterium
TCCGCAATGTCGATTGGGGCGAACTGGATTACCTGATTATCGATTTGCCGCCGGGAACGGGCGACGTGCAGCTTACTCTGATTCAGACGACTCCGCTCACGGGCGCGATTGTCGTCACCACGCCCTCGGACGTCTCGCTCGAAGACGCGCGCAAAGCGGTACATATGTTCGAGCAGGTGCGCGAAGACGTGCTCGGCATTGTCGAGAACATGAGCTATCTGGAGCACAACGGCGAACGGATTTACGTCTTTGGAAAGGGCGGCGGCGCGAGGACGGCGGAGCAGATGAAAGTGCCACTGCTGGCCGAGATCCCGCTCGACCCCAAGATCCGCGAAGGCGGCGATACGGGCAGACCCATCGCCGCGGAGCCGGGCGCGCAGGCCGCTGCATTCGAGAAACTGGCGCGAACGGTGGTCGAAAAAGCCGAAATCAGCAGCCAGAAAGCCCGCCCGACCATCACCATCGCGGATTAACGTTCGCTCCCGGAATGTTACTCTCTGAGAGAACATTCATGACAACCGGCAGAACTGTTTCGGCGTCGCGGTACGTGCTCTCATTGCTGCGTTTCGTTGTGGCTTTCCTGTTTATCGAGCACGGATTACAGAAGATGTTTGGGCTTTTGGGCGGCTTTGGCGGCCCCGGTCACACGGCTCACTTCTTTTCGCTGTTCTGGTGCGCCGGCATCATCGAATGCGTGGGCGGATTCCTGCTGTTCTTCGGCCTGTTCACACGTCCCGTGGCCTTCATCCTCTGCGGCGAAATGGCGGTCGTTTATTTCTACGCACATTTTCCGCACAGTCCCTGGCCCATCATCTCGCACGGAGAACTTCCGGCACTGTACTGCTTCGTTTTCCTGTATCTGTTGTTCGCAGGCCCGGGACCGGTCAGCCTGGATCGGCTGTTTCGCAAGAAGGTATAGCGCTACAGAGGTATTAAGCGTAGGCCGCATCTGTCCGATATAGGTAATGTGTGTTCGGTTCGAGGCAAAGCCTCCCATTGCCGGCGGAAAAATGCGCGATCTCTCACCTGACCCGGATCTGCTCGCTTATGCTTTCCGAGGGGCTTTCGAGGCGCTTCCCGTTGCGGTTTTGATCACGGATATGCGCGGCATGGTCCGCTCGATAAATGCCGCGCTGACGCTGCTCACCGGTTACACCGCCGCCGAAGCCGTGGGGCAACCCGCCAGCTCCCTGTTTGCCCAAGCCGAACTGAGCTTCGAGGACATCTTCCCAAAAATCATGAGCTCACGTACGCTATGGCGTGGCGAATGGGCTTGCCGCAGAAGCAATGGGGACATCTTTACAGCCGAGCAAACCGCGGCCGCGATCGAGAACCCCGGCGGCCGAGTTCTTGGCGCCATCGTGACCATCCAGGACACTGCTGCCCGCTTGAAGCTGTTCGCAACCGAGGCGCAGCGCGATTTCGATCGCTTTTTTAATCTGATCCCGGACGTGGCTTGTATCGTCTCCTCCGACGGCTACTTCAAGAAGGTGAATCCGGCTTGGGAAACCACCCTCGGCTACACGCGCGAGGAAGTGCTACAGGCGCCGATGCTCGCCTTCATCCATCCGGACGACCTCGCCGCCACAAAAAGCGAAATCGCCAAACAAAGCAGCACCTATCGAACGAAGCACTTTGTGAACCGCTATCGCTGCAAGGACGGCTCCTACAGAATTCTCGACTGGAGAACGACCTTCAACCGGGACGATTTGACCCGCTTTGGGATCGCCAAAGACATCACTGAGCAGCGGCAATGGGAGGAATCTCTGCAAAAGGCCAAAGAAGCCGCCGAAGAAGCGAACCGCTCGAAAAGCGAATTTCTCGCCAACATGAGCCATGAAATCCGCACGCCGATGAATGGAATCATCGGCATGACCGACGTTGCGCTCGGCACCGATCTCAGCGCCGAACAGCGGGAATATCTGGACGACGTTAAAGATTCCGCCGAATCGCTCCTGAGAATCCTGAACGACATCCTCGACTTTTCTAAGATCGAAGCCGGAGAGCTTGAATTCGAAATCATCGAATTCAACTTACGCCAAGCCGTCGAGGGAGTGCTAAAAATTCTCGAAGTCCGTGCGGCCGAAAAGAACCTGGAACTGTCCTGCGCCTTTAGCCCCGGTGTTCCGCATCGAGTGCTGGGAGATCCCGGCCGGCTGCGGCAGATCTTGACGAACCTCACCGGCAACGCGATTAAATTCACCGAGCGCGGAGGCGTCTCCATTCAAGTGGAGCGCACCTCGGAAGCCGCCGAAAAAGTGGAACTGCACTTCCACGTCAAGGACTCGGGCATCGGAATCCCGGCAGATAAGCATCGGCATATCTTCCGTG
>JBOGMI010000067.1:0-6724 GCA_050746645.1 Bryobacteraceae bacterium
ACTGAGCCGGAGAGGAACGGCGCATGGGCAGAGGGTTCCACAATGGGCCTGCAAACGGCGATCCAATACTCTCTGGAGGAGACGGAAGCCGCTATTCTAGAGTAGTGGGATCGATCAGCCGGCGCACCGCCGCGATACGATCCGCCGGCACACCTACCCTGCGCGCGTGCTCCCGAATGCTACTTTCATCCGAAGCAAGGTAAACACAATAGATCTTGTCCTCGGTGACATAGCTATGGAGCCACTGAATCTGTGGTCCCATTTCCTTCAACGTCTGTAAGGAGCGCAGCGATACCTCCCGAATCTGGGATTCCGACAGCGCTCCCGCTCCCGGCATGTCGCGTTCGATTACATATTGGGGCATAGCATGAGAGTCTAGCACCAATCTAATAAAAAAGGACTATCGCAGATCAGCCGCCGCATATCAGAAACCGCTGCGGATTTCCCAGCGCCTTGGTCACCGCTTCCGCGGCCAGATAGCCGCTGCGCACCGCGCCTTCCATCGTCGCCGGCCAGCCCGAGCGCGTCCAGTCGCCGGCGAGAAACAGGTTTTCGATATCGGTCGCGCTCAGAGGCCGCTTCCCTTCGAGTCCCGGCGCGGCCGAAAATGTAGCACGCACTTCTTTCACGACGTGCGCGCGCTCCAGCTTCGCTTCCGCGGCTCGCGGAAAAAACTCCTTTAATTCGCGCAGCGCCAGCTCGATCACTTCGCCGCGCGGCATCTCCGTAAGCTTCCTCGACGCGCTGACAACAAGCTGAATCTGTCGGCCTTCGCTCTTATTGAACATCCACTGAATCGTGCGGCCGAGCAGCGTCGCGTGTGGCAGATCGGTGATCGGGCGGTCGAACCAGAGGTGAATGCCGGTAATTGGCGAGTGCGTGAATGCCGAGACATCCAAGTGTAAGTCCGGCGCAATCGTTGCTAGCCGCTCGAACGGCACGGCAAGCACATACGCATCCGCCTGGACTAACTCGCCGTTTACTTTGAGCCCCGAAACGCGGTTCCCTTCGATCTGCACGCGCTCCACCGCGGCGCGCTCGGCGATCTTCACTTGCGGATAATTCGCCCAGGCGCGCTCGGAATATAACTCGCGCAGTGGAACGCTGGGCACGCCCATTTCATACGAATCTTCGGATTTGAGAAAGCCGAGAGCGAACACTTGCAGGCCGTGGCTCGCCGCCATCCGGTCCAGGTCTTCATTCACCGCGCTGACCAGCACCTGCCCCCAGAACTGCTCGATGGCCCGCCGCGACTGACGCTTGTCGCGCAGCCAGTCGAGCATCGTCATGCTGTCTAGATCGGTGCGCTTCCCGTATTCGTATTTCACCGCCAGCAGCCCGTTCGCGACGCTGTATTTGTCGGCGAGCGAAAGAAACTTCAAGCGCACAAACGATCCCGTGAAATGCAGCGGCGCGGGCAGCTTTCCGCGGCGCATGACGGAAATGCGCCCGCCGGGTTCGATCCAGTAAAATTCGCGATCAAAGCGAATGCGGTCGCGCATCTCCAGCCGGTGGTAAAAATCGATCAGATTCGTGCAGCAGCGCAGCAACACGTGCTGGCAATTATCGATGGTGGGGCCGTTCTCGTCGCCGGTATTCAGCGGATACGAAGTCGCGCGGCCGCCCAGAAAGGGCCGCGCCTCCAACACCGTGACCGGATAATCCGCCGACCCAAGCGCAACCGCAGTCGCCAGCCCGGCCAGCCCTCCGCCTACAACGGCAATCTTCTGCTGCATGCGTCAACTGAGCCGGAAGCGTAAGCGCCCAGATGCAGCGCCCCGGCGAAAGGGAGCGGTCATCCCGCCGCTGCGCCGGTCCGCGCCAGCCTCTCAACCATGTTTTCCATCAACTGCAAGCCGCAATCGCGATCCAGCGACAGAATCGATTCGGGATGAAACTGAACCGCCTCGATCGGCAGTTCGCGATGGCGTACGCCCATGACAACTCCGTCATCCGACTCCGCAGTGATTTCCAGAACCGCCGGAAACGTGTCGCGATTCGCATAGAGCGAATGATAACGGCCTACGCGGAACGGCGAGGGCAGCCCCTGGAAAACGCCTTCGCCGCGATGAGTAACCAGCGAACCCTTGCCGTGCATCGGATAGGGAAGCACATCGAGCGTGCCGCCAAACGCTTCCACAATCCCCTGCAATCCCAGGCAAACACCGAAAATCGGAATGCCGCGCTTGGCCAGTTCGCGAACTAAATGCGGCACTCCAAAATCCTGCGGCCGCGCCGGACCCGGCGAAAGCAGCACCACGTCCGGTGTCCGAGCCTCAATCGCTTCCAGCGCAACCGCCGAGCGATAGGTGGAAACCCTGGCGCCGGTCTGCCGCGCGTAGTTGGCCAACGTATGGATAAAGCAATCATCGTTATCCACCAAAAGCAATTTCACGCCCGCGCCGCCGAGTCTCGCCACATGCTGCCGCGGCTCCGGCTGCGCCGCCGCCGGATTCAGCGCGCGGAAAAACGTTGTGGCTTTCAGGTGGCATTCCTGGTCTTCCGATTTCGCGTCCGAATCGTAGAGCAGCGTGGCGCCCGCTGAATAATTCGCCACCCCGTCTTTCAGATGCACCGTGCGAATCAGAATGCCGGTGTTGACATCGCCGCTCAGACTCAGTATTCCGATCGCGCCGCCATACCATCCGCGCGGCGTCTTTTCCAGATCCTCGATCGCCTGCGCCGCCGCTTTCTTCGGCGCGCCGATGATCGTCACCGCCCACATGTGCGTAAGCAGTGCATCGAGCGCATCGCAGCCCGGCAGCAGTGTGCCGCGCACATGATCCACTGTGTGGAACAGGCCCGCGTAGGATTCGATCAGCCGCCGGCCCACCATGCGCACCGAACCCGGAAGGCAGACGCGCGACTTGTCGTTGCGGTCCACGTCGCTGCACATCGTAAGCTCCGACTCTTCTTTCGCCGAATTGAGCAGCTCGCGAATGCTTTCCGCATCGCGCAGCGGATCCCCCGAGCGGCGCGCGGTTCCGGCGATCGGGCACGATTCCACCCGATCGCCCTCCACCCGCACGAACATCTCCGGCGACGCGCCCACAAGCTGCTCGCCGCCGAATTGCAGGAAAAATTCGTAAGGGCTGGGGCTCGTCTTCTGAATGCGCTGGAACAACTCCGAGGGAGAGCCGTCGAACGGCGCGCTGAAGGTCTGGCGCAGCACCACTTCGTAATAATTCCCCTGCCGCATTCCTTCGCGCACGGTCTCCACCTTCGCCATGTACTCTTCCGATGTATGGTCGGAAACAATTTCGTCGCGAAGGCCGGTGTTCTTCGGAGGTTCTAGATCCTCCGCCGCGCGCGGCAGGCCCGCCGTGGTGCTGCCGGCGTGCGAAAAATCGTAGCGGAACCGCTCAATCGTTTCCCTCTTGCGGTCCATGAAGTAAATGTCGTCGCAGAGGAACAGGTGCAAGTCTTCTCTGTCTCCGCGCGGCATGCGCGGGCGGATCGGATCGAACTGCAGCAGCAGTTCGTAGCCGAAAGCGCCGATCAGACACAGCCGCGTATCCTCGGGATTGCGAAACTCCTCCACCAGCGTGCGGATCAGCGAAAACGGCGAAGGCTGTCTGCTGCGTTCTTCTTCGGAAAACCTTCCCGCCAGCGGTTTCAATTCGACGCGCAGCGATTGCGGCGTCTCCGATACGTTCTGCGCGTGCGGATGGTTCGCCAGCAGCGGCCGCAGCAGCGAATGCAGCACCACGCCGCGCCGGTTCAGCGCATTGAATTCGACTGTCCGGGACCGCGCCACAATTTCGAGCGGAGGAGCAACGCTCGCCACGTCCCACCGCGAATAGCGCTCCGGGTATTCGTATCCCGACGACAAATACACGCCGCGCCTGGTATCGAGCTGCTTCAAAATTTCTTGCAGCCCCTGCGCGTAGGGAACCTGCGAAGCCGTCCGGACAACGGCGATTCCATGCGGCGTGGTGTAGCGCAACTGCGGCATTTTAGAGCTTTAATTCCATGGTAGAGCACTGCATGAGGTACGCTGTCAAAAGCTGTTACAGAACCCCGACCGCGAGGGAGAGGCTTCCCGATAATCCATGAAACCCACAGTCCAACTTTCACTCGATCTGATCGATCTTGACGAAGCCATGCGCACAGCGGAGATGGCTCTGCGCGCCGGAGTGGACTGGCTCGAAGTGGGAACACCGCTAATCATCGCCGAAGGCATGCGCGGAGTGCGCGAATTGCGTGCGCGCTATCCCGAGGTTCCCATCGTTGCCGACCTCAAGATCATGGATGGCGGATGGCTGGAAGCTGAAATGGCGGCCAAGGCAGGCGCTTCAATGCTCGTCGTCATGGGACAGGCTCATCCGGAAACCGTCGAGCTGGTCGCCAAAGCCGGCCGCGATTTCGGCGCCAAGATCATGGGCGACAACATGGCCATGCCCGATCCCGTCGCCGGCGCCAAACGGCTGGAAGAACTGGGCTGCGATTACGTGATTCACCACATCGGATTCGACATGAGAACGCTCCGTCGCGAACGCGGCATCCAAGCGCCGACTCCGCTCGACCGTTTGCGCGAGGTGGTCAACGCGGTGTCGGTTCCCGTTCAGGCGGTCGGCGGGCTCACCATTGAGCAGGCGATCGAAAGCCCTAAATACGGGGCGCCGCTCGTGGTCATCGGCGCGCCGCTCGCCATCGAGGCTCATAGGTTCAAAACTTCTTCGGGAGATATTGAGGGCATCCTGCGCCACATCTGCGAGAAGGTCCACGCATACCGCTCATGATTCCCAAGCTTTCCGCGTTTCCCAAGTGTTATCTCGAGCAAATCGCTAACCGGCAAATGTCCGTGTTCGATTGGATCGAAATGGCGAAGAATCTCGATGCCGACGGCCTCGAGATGTACGAAGGGTTTTTTGCCAGTCTTGAGACCAACTACCTGGATCAAGTTGCCGATGCAATCCACAACGCAGGTTTCGCCATGCCGATGTTGTGCTGCTCTCCTGATTTCACCGCTCTGGATCCGGACAAGCGCAAGCGCGCGATCGAGCGCGAAATCGAAATGATCCGTGTTACTCACCGGCTTGGGGGCCAAGGCGCGGTCTGCCGCGTCTTGAGCGGCCAGCGCTATCCCGAAGTAAGTTGGGAGCAAGGCAGAGAATGGGTGGTATCCGGGATAGAACAGGTTCTGCCGGTAGCGCGCGAATACGGCGTCATACTCGGCCTGGAAAATCATTACAAGGACGGTTTCTGGCAATATCCCGAATTCGCGCAGAAGATGAACCGCTTTCTGGAGATTCTCAACCGAATCGAAGACCGTGAGTATTTCGGCGTCCAGTACGATCCCTCTAACGCGATTGTCGCCGGGGACGATCCCATCGAGTTATTGGGGAAGGTAGCGGGCCGCGTCGTTAGTATGCACGCCAGCGACCGCTACCTTGCAGAAGGCGCCACTCTCGACGACCTGCGCCAGGCCGACGGCACCCTCGGATATTCGCCCAGCCTTCGGCACGGCGTTACCGGCAAAGGCCTGAACGATTACAATTCCATCTTCCAAATACTGGCCGAACACCACTACGGCGGCTGGATCAGCATCGAAGACGGAATGAATGGCATGGAAGAGATGGCCGAATCGCTCGCCTTCTTACGCAGGATGACGGAGCGCTATTTCGTCTGAGTTTTGACCAATCCCGCCAATTCGTCAATCGTGAAAAACCGGTCAATCGGCAGGTTCTTGAAATTCTGCACCTTCCCGCTTGGCCAGTAGATGGTCAGTTTCGATACGCGCGGGTCTTGTTTGAGGCCGAATGTAAGCGCCAGAGCGCTCTGCGAGCAGTAGCTCGATCCGCTGTGAACCCTTTGCCATTGGCTGCCTGAAGCGCTCTCGATGCGAACCACCGCCCCCAGCGCGCTGCGATTCGATTTCCGTCCGATCAGGCGAACGTTGATCCAATGATTCCGATTTCCGCCGTCGTTGCGCAGTAGCCGCGCCGGGCCGTTGTTCTCGGTAATCAAAATATCCAGATCGCCGTCATGATCGTAATCGGCGTACGAAGCGCCCCTGCCGACGATCGGCCGACGAATATCCGGGCCTGCCGAGTCACTGGCATTGGTGAAATTCCCGTGCTCGTTGTTATGGAACAGCAGAGGCCGTTCACGGAATTGAAGATCCGGGTGGACACGGCTGATATCGGGATCGATATGCCCGTTCACCGCGAAAATATCCGGCCAGCCGTCCAGATCGTAATCGAAAAAGAAGGTTCCGAAAGTAACGTCACGGTAGCTGGCGCGCGCCAGCGGCGTGGAAGCCGCTACTTCAGTAAACAAACCGTGCCCATTATTGCGGTAGAGACCCATCATCTGTTTGCTGAAGTCGCCCACCACCAGATCCGGACGGCCGGAGCGGGTGTAATCGGCGGCGTCCACGCCCATCGATCCGCGCGCCGTTCCGTCCGGCCCGTACGCAACCCCCGCCTGAAGGCCGACTTCCGTAAAGGTTCCGTTCCCGTTATTCCGATAGAGCTTGTTCGGCTGGGTGTCGTTCGCAATATATAAGTCCGGCCAGCCGTCGCCGTTGTAATCGAATACGACGATTCCCAGCGACTTACTCGTTGGATCATACAGCCCAGCCTTTTTTGTTACGTCCTTGAATCGCCCGTTACCCAGATTCCGATACAGCCTGAGGCTCTCGCATTTATAAGATTCTGGCGTGCAGTAAGATTTTGTCTTGCCGTCGATAGAACACCAGACATCCGCCTTCGGTGACCAC
>JBOGMI010000068.1:0-11105 GCA_050746645.1 Bryobacteraceae bacterium
TCCAGAGCCGACGGGTGAGGAAGCGCTCGTTGCCGGCGAAAAAGGCGGCCGAACCCGGAGCCACGTTCTGGTTCAGCGCTTCGCGGTTGGGATCGTTTAGGCCGCGGCAGATATCGTGCAGCTTGAAATCGGTGTAAACCGGAACCATCACCACGCCGTGTACGGGTTTCAGGCGCGGCTGCGGGAGGTCGTTGCTTGCGAGATCCACCGACAACGTCGGCGCCTGGCCGGGCTGCAGATTGCCGGGCGGATTGTATGGATTCGGCTCGGTGTAGATCCAACCGTTGCGGTCCAGCGGCAAAGCCGGAATGTGACACGAAGCGCAGCCGATCTGCCGAAACAACCATTTGCCCTCTTGTGCCGCTCTGCGTAGGACCGGATCGCGCGGCAGCACAGGTTCGGGCACCGGCAGCGTGGCCTGGTAAATCGTGGCAGCGGTGATATCGGCGCGCGTTAGTTCGTTGACCACGCCGTCTCCGTCCGGATCGGTTCCGACGCCGAAGCGCTCGGTCGCCTGCACGCCGAGATGATCGTTGAAGGCGTTGACGGTGAACACTCTCAGCGAAACCACGTGTCCCGCTTGGCTGAAGGGCAGGATCAGCAAACTCGGCGGATGCTCGGCGTCGGAAGAAGCGGTCGATTGAGGCGGAAGCCCCTGGACTTCGGAAGTGTCCCACGAGCCATCGGGCCTCCGTGCGAGCACACCGAACGAAATGCCTTTCGAGGTCAGCACCGCACTCTGGCCCGGCTGCAAACGGTCGCGGATCGCTTGTAGATCCGCCGTGATCTGCCGCGCCAGCATTTCGTAGTAACCGGAGCCGAACATGCCCGGCGTCGAGCGGCTGTCGGCAATGGACTGAAGCGTGACGGGTACACCGCGTTCGTCCACCGCGCCGCGCGTGGGAACGGGATCATTGGAATTGAATGTCGCAAAATCGAAGCGATGGCCCAGCACGAAAACGTTGGTCGCGAAATCGCCCATGCCGCCCGCAACCGGCTCGTTGTGGCATCCGGCGCAGGAATTCGCTTCCGGCCCGGAGACGCGATTGCGATTGCGCGGAAACACGAGCGGCAAACTTGGATCTGAAAGCGGAGCGCCGTTGCCTTTCGTAAGCGGGCGCCCCGCGCCATCTTCGGAGGTGAAATTCGCTTCGAACAGCCGCCGGCCGTAACGAATCAACTGAGGGATGGAAAGGTCGAATTCGTCTCCGTCTTGTAAGTGGTGCGGAATCGCCGCTTCGCTGCCGATCTCATGTTGCCCGCTCGGGGCAGCCACCGAAATGGAGCCAACGAATAGCGCAGCAATAATAACTGCTGTGTTCGCACACTTACTCATGCAGCACCCACGGGATCATGTTGTAACCGCTATGTAACCAGTGCCGGCTACTACAAAACCAAACCCGTAAGTGACTGTAAATCGAAAGCGGCTAGAATTAAAGCAAAATCACTTGCACAAATCAGGCATTCTTTTGCACAAATCCGGTATTTCACCGATCTTTGGGGGGCAGCTTCTGAATTGCTGCGGCGATATTCCTGCGTATTCGCGGAACTCTCGGGTGAAATAGGAGTGGCTGCTATAGCCAACAGCTGCGGCAATGGTCTTTATCCCTTCGCTCGAGTGCAAAAGCAGACCCTTGGCTTTCTCCATCCGCAGCTTGCGGCGATACCGGCCAAAGGAATCGCCCGTCCGTTCCTTGAAAATACGCGCAAAGCGATCCTGAGAGATACCAAGCGCTCGGCTCAGGTTCAACAGGGAAAGTGCGGGATCTCCGAACTCTTCGTTGAGTATGGAAAGCGCGTGCTCGATCCGTGGATCCCCAAAGGCATCCCCATTGCCTGCCGGCAGGTGCTCCCCTCACACCGGCCAGCCAGAGTACAGAATACCCGAAAAGCGCGCCAGCGGAAAATACCATTTTCGCAGTACTGGTACTATTCCATCGCTATGGATAGTGGTATATGCGGAGATCATTACCCGAAGGTGAAGGAATAGGCGTGGGCGCCGGCATCGAGGAATTCAATCGTGAAGATGCGAGCCTTGATCTTATCTTTCTGACGGATCAACTGGTAAAGCCGCTGGTTTGTAACCGCCCCATAGCCCTGCGCATTCACGTCCACACCGTGATTCGCCCCTGGCGCCTGGCCATCGAGCGGGAGTTGCGCTGTGTCCCAGATCTCCCCGATTTCCTTCGCGGTATAGCGCCGGGGGACGGTTTATAGCCGCGACGCGTCAGCTAAGTGGTAGCGTATGCGAATGGACGAGAAAGCCACCATACCACCCTTCGAGGGGACCGCAGCCTACTACGATGAGTTCCGCGCTCCCTATGCGCCCGAGGCGTTGGACTACCTGGTCGCAGCCTTTGGTCTCGACCACGGCGCGCGAGCATTGGATCTGGGTTGTGGGCCTGGCACGATCTCCATCCCCCTCTCGTGGTCCGTTTCTGAGGTCGTTGCCATAGACCGTGATGCGGCGATGCGCCGAAGTTTGGGGTATACCCTGAGACAATGTTAGGAACTCTCACGCGAGGGGCATCGCGGCTATCGATTTGCTTGTTGGTACTCACTCCGGGAATTCCTCGCCTGCTCGCGGCTCCGGCGGGGGATGGCATTGTTGCACCCGGCGCCAAGCTGGTCCGGCTATCCGAAGGATTTAAGTTCACCGAAGGCCCCGCCGCCGACGCCGAAGGGAACGTCTTCTTTACCGATCAGCCGAACAACCGGATTATGGAGTGGTCGGTTAACGGAAAGCTGTCGGTATTTATGCAGCCGGCCGGCCGCGCCAATGGGATGTTCTTCGACAAGAAGGGCAATCTCTATGCGTGCGCCGATCTCCATAATCAGTTGTGGGAAATCTCGCCTTCCAAAAAAGTAACGGTGCTTGTGAAAAGCTACCAGGGCAAGCTACTGAATGGACCGAATGATGTCTGGGTCCGTCCGGACGGGGGAATCTATATCACCGATCCGTTTTACAAACGCGACTATTGGACCAGAGGCCCGATGGAGCAGCCGGGGCAGTACGTTTACTATATGCCTCCCGATCATAAGAAGTTAATTCGTGTCATCGACGATCTGCAGAAGCCGAACGGCATTATTGGCACACCCAATGGAAAGACCCTCTATGTCGCCGATATTCAAGGGAACAAGACGTACTCGTACCATATCGATCCGAACGGCACGCTGAGCGATCAGAAGCTTTTTGTTAACCGCGGTTCCGATGGGATGACCATCGACAGCCGGGGAGATGTTTACCTGTCGGGCAAGGGCGTGACTGTGTTCAATTCCCGCGGCGAACAGATCGATAAAATTCCGGTGCCGCAGCCGTGGACCGGAAACATCACGTTCGGCGGCCGGCATCGGAGCACGCTGTTCATCACTGCCAGCGATTCGCTGTATTCGGTCCAGACAAGGGTTCACGGAGTGCGGTAGCGGATGCTCCCCAATTCGCAGGGCCCGCTCAGAGCCTGGTGAAACGTTTTTTGCGATTGCGGTTCTTGCCTGCTCCGCCGCTCGGGCGAGCTCTGATACCCGCAACCTGCACACTGCAGCATCACTTCACCAGCTGCACCAAATTATTCCGGCAAGCAGACTCCGTCGAAAAGCGCGCCTCGAATTCAATCAGGCCCCGCGGATAATCTTCCACGGCAAGGCGTACTACACCCTGGGGTCACATGAGTCAAATAAATACACTCTCGGAATTTAGGAATCATGTCCCGAATCTCCCTTGGATCGTAAATACCGATTTCTTCACTGCTTCCCGTCCCCAGATTCCCATCACGCAACCTACGCCGTGCGGCCGAGGATCCCCGCATGATCTTCTGTCAGATGGATAGGTCCGATTAGCGGTGGCACTTTCAGCGCATCGCAGAAAAACATGACTTCCGACCCTTGTGAGGCCGACCGCGCGCTATAGCCGATGCTATAAACCACATGACGCGACCCCTTATATAAGTCTCTGATTGGCTTCACATTGTCATACGAGACGATCCATCGTTGCCGTCGGATCGATGTATTTATGAAATCCGCAACTTCTCGGTGATCTTCTGGCGCATAGAAATCGTAATAGAGATCGCGGCCCTTAACGTAGTAGGGCGGGTCCAGGTAAATCAGCGTTTCCTGCGGCCATTTGGCAACGCCGGCGTTCAGGAAAGTCAGCGCATCCTGCCGGGTCAGCTTAATCCGGCCGCCTACTTTAGCAATCGCCTCTATTCGGCGCACAAGCTCTTTTGCATTGAAGCGGGCATCGATTTTCCATGGCCCGGTCTGATCCCGGCCACCGATGATTCCGCCGTTGAGGATACCCGAGCGGTTGGTTCGGTTCAGAAAGAACGTCGCGAATCCCAAGGCGACCTGATCGTAATCGCCCGGATGTTCCAACACCCTTTTCTGCTTGTCCCACTGCGCTACGGTCAGTGGCGTTTTCAGCACGAGCCGACAGAAGGCCTCCGTATGCTTCAAAACGCCTTTCCAGAATGCGTACACCGGCTTGCTTACATCATTGATATGGATGCGTGAGACGTATTCGTGGAATAGGAGTTCCAGCGCAATCGCGGCGCCGCCGGCATAGGGCTCGACATATTCGCCGTCGAGCAGCCGGTTGTATTTCATGAGGCTTTTGACGTAGGCGGCCAGCTTGGCTTTGCCACCAGGATAACGCAGTGGAGTGAAGTGGCTCAGACGTTGCGCGATATCGCTCATGGCCAGATCATTTCGAAGAACCTCTGAGCATTGTCCCATCCAGTTGTGAGGCTTCGTTCTGTCGGTGTAAAAAACCGGCTGTGAATGTAGGCATTCAGCGTATCGATTGAAAATGGGCTATGTTGGTCGGCGAGCGCTGTAAGAACTCCCTTGAATTCTTTACGGTCTGCGCCATTGGCGACCATGTGCTCAACAACCTCCCTCACCTTTGCCTCAAGCTTCTTATCGTGCGTATGTCCATTCCGGGTGAAGGTAAGGCTCGACTTCGCTTTGTTGGCCAGATAATCGTCCACGGACATTTCGAGGAAAACGCGGAGCAGAACGCTAATAGCATGAACGTGCTTTGATAGCAGCAGAATCTTTAACTCACCATATATCTTCTCGATTTTTGCGACTGTAATAGTCAGCCTGCAGCTCCTCGGAACTAGTCCCGTTCTCGCCGCTAGTCGAGGCCGTCTGGACTTTCCTGCCGGCACGGGCTTAGCCTTGAAATCCGTTTCCTTGATGCCTTCAATGGCCTTTGGAACACCGCTTCGCTTCGCTAGGTTCGGCTTGTCGGCTGGCTTCAGCCTATGGATATACTCGAGCTGCTGATCCTTCAAATTCAGATCTCTGACCTGGACTCTCTTTTCTGCAAGATCGATGATCATGCGTCGCAGTGGTTTCAGCGCCTCTTCGGGCGGCAGTTCAGTCTGTAGCTTGCCGTTAACGATTTCAAATCCTATGGCCCTGCGAACGCCTGGCGTTGAAAGCAGACGGTCGAGGGTTGATATCGGGAATTTTCCCGCTATCAGATCAGACTGCTCTTCCGTTAGGTCTGCATACTCTCCTACAAAATCGATCGCCTGAAGCGCGGCATTCCGACCTTTGAAGCGCGCGACTGCAATCGCATCCCAGCGAACAACCCCCCTACCATTATCGTCGCCAATATGTCGCTGCCGAATCCACTCCAGACCGTCCGGCCTATTCTTAACTTCAAAGCAGTCTACAGGCTCAACCGTCTTCGGATCAAATTTCTGAGCGGCCTTGAGCAAACGTCTTTTGTGAGGCTCCGGCATGTCAAGATCGGCGATAAGGATCGGGTTCTTTAACAGCTTTGCCGCGAGGACGCGACGATTGCCTTCCAATACCGTGTAGTGACCCTTGCGGTAAGGAGAAGGCATAACCAAACAGCGATCTATGGGGCTGAATCCTCTTTCAACTATGCTTTCCGCCAAGTTAATCAGCTTTGCCTTTTGTTCCTTGATGATGAACTGCATCACCTCGCGCTGATCAGCTGCCTGCTTTATTCGCGGGTTTTCCAGATCGAGATCGAGACTATCGAGCTTAAGTGACTTGGCGGACATACGCTCTCTCTTTCGGAAAAGTATATAACATTTTGCATCCGTTACGTTTAATCAGCCTGGGTGGCCGCCCGCCGAACCAGTTTTCTTCGTCTGCCGCGAAGCACCGGATGCAGACTGATACTGGACCTCAATACCGTTGCATTATCCGAAGGTGAATGAATAGGCGTGGGCGCCGGGATCGAGGAATTCAATCGTGAAGATGCGAGCCTTGATCTTATCTTTCTGACGGATCAACTGGTAAAGCCGCTGGTTTGTAACCGCCCCATAGCCCTTGGCGTTCACGTCCACGCCGTGATTGACCCCTGGCGGCTTGCCATCGAGCGTTATCCGAAAGCGGATGGGCGCCCCGTCGGCAGACGGCCCGAGAACCAACTGCAAGTCACGAGCGTGAAAGGCAAAGACAATGCTGCCCGGCGCCTTGTTCAGGATGGCTACCTGTGCCTTGTCCGTCCAATTGCCGGCCAGCGCCCATTGATTCAATCGAATTCGTGACGGAGCCTTGTACGTGTGGGGAACGTTCCGTTTCAGTCCTGCGGAATCGGCGAGGTTTTGAGCTCGTGCGTAGCCAATATAGGTTTCGGGTGATTCCAAATCCTTGAAATCGGGAGAAGCTTGCACACCCTTGCCGTGGACATCGACATATCCGGCGGGGACTGCCTGATCGCGTTGCTTCAGCAGCTTTTGAATCTCTTTTTCCGTCCCGTCGTAGTCGCCTTCCCCAAAATGGTGGTAGCGGATGTGCCCGCTGGAGCCGATCAGATAGTCCGCCGGCCAATATTCGTTTCGGAACGCGTTCCAAATCTTGTGATCGCTGTCGACTGCGACCGGATAAGCGATCTTCAGATTGTGTACGGCACGCCGCACGTTCGACAACTCTTTTTCAAAAGGAAATTCCGGAGTATGCACGCCAACCACCACAAAGCCATCATCCTTGTATTTGGCGTACCAGGCACGAATATAGGGCAGCGTGCGCAAGCAATTAATGCAGGAATAGGTCCAGAAATCAACCAAAACGACCTTGCCTTCAAGGTCATGAGGAGTCAGTGGCGGAGAGTTGATCCATGCAACCGCTCCGCTCAGGCGCGCAAGTGCCTTGGGATTGAAATCAGCGGGGATGAACTTAGGCGGACCTGCGGACGGGTCGGCGACCAAAGGCGAGCGAGGGTGCAAACGGGCGACCAGGCTTTGCTCGAGCGAGGTGGTGCTGCTGCCCAGCGAGATTCGGGTCAGGATGCCGCGATCCGCTCCCAAAGCGATCGCACAGACGCCCACCAGAATCGCGGTTCCCAGGCCGCGCCGGATCCACAGCTCGGCACCCAAAGAACGTTTGAGCCAAGCGAACACTCGCCCCCCCGCGAACAAGACCACCGCTAGTGAGGTCACCGCTCCTCCGGCATAAGCAAACAGTAACAGCAGCGTATCCGTGTTGGCGCCGTTGAGGGCGGCGGCGGTCAGAATCAATCCAAGGATCGGGCCTGCGCATGGCGCCCACAACAGCCCGGTGGCGATGCCCAGAACGAACGATCGCGCTACGCCTGAACCGGAGGCGCTAGACGGAGCAAGGCGATTCCCCATCCGCACAAAGGGGCGGGCAAGCCATTCGGCCACCCGGGAAAAGAGCAGAGTAATGGCGAAGACCGCAAGAAAAATCATCGCGGCAACGCGGCCATATTCGTTGGCGCGCACCACCCATCCTCCGCCGACTGCGGCGGCGGCCGCCACGATCGCAAACGTCACCGCCATGCCCAGTAAAAGAGGAACGTTTCTGCGTACAAACGAGCGATCCGAGCGAGCGAACACAAACGGCAGCACCGGCAGGATACACGGGCTGACAATCGTTAGCATCCCGCCTAGATATGCAAGGATTAGCAAGGCATTTTCTCCGAGCAGATGACCTGCTATTAGGTTAGACCCTGGAAGAGCTCAAACCGGCATTCGTAAGATGAGAGTGGACCGTAGCCGGATCTGGCGGCCCGATTTCGAGATAAGGAGTCACTGATGAAAACACTCAAGTTTGCCGTGCCCTCTGCTGCTGCTCTTGCAATGGCCGTGATCCTGCTGCCGGCCGCCGCCCACGCGCAGTCGTCGAACCCGGTCACTGCCGCCTTAAAGGCTTCCCTGCAGCGCTCGTCGCGCGTCATGGTCGCAGCCGCGGAGAAGATGCCCGCCGGCAAGTACAGCTTCAAACCCACCGCCGGCTCGCGGACCTTTGGAGCGCTCGTGCTGCACATCGGCAACTCCAATCGCGGCGCCTGCCACTGGCTCACAGGTGCGCCCGCTGCGCCCAAAAGTAACCTGACCTCCCACTCGTCCAAGGCACAGTTGGCTGCTTCTCTCAAAAGTTCCTTCGACTACTGCAGCAGCGCGTTGGAAAACTTCAACGATTCCAAGCTCAGCGGGCGGGTTCCCTTCTACGGGGGACGCACGGTCTCCGCCGCCGCCGCGGTTCTCTCGCTGGCCGCCGACTGGGCCGATCATTATAGCCAGGAGGCCGCGTATCTGCGCGCCAACGGCATGCTGCCGCCCACCGCTCACCACGGCAAGCCCTGACGCCACCGGCGGCCTCATTAGAAACTACTCGTTTCGCAGCGCAACCATCGGATCCACCACGGCCGCGCGCCATGCCGGCACCACCGATGCCAGCAGTCCGGCGGTGCCAAGCAGAACCGCCGCCAAGATCAGCATCGATGGGTTCCATGGCTCCACACCAAACAGTTGTTTCGTCATCAGCATGCCGGCCCCAATCGCCGCCGGAATGCCCAACGCGAGTCCCACCGCTATCTGCGAAAAAGAGCCGCGCAGCACCAACCCCATCACACTCCCGCGGTCCGCACCCAGCGCCATCCGCAGCCCGATCTCGCGCGTCCTCTGTTCTACGTTGTATGCCATCACTCCATACAAACCCACGGCCGCCAGCACCAGCCCCAGCACGCCAAACAGCATCGTCAGAGTCGCGATCATGGATTGCTGCTGGAAATCTGCGCGGATCACTCTGCTGTACGGGTCAACCGAATAGAGCACCAAGTCCGGCTCAACACTGGCCAGCGCCTTGCGCACTTGCTTTTCTACGTCCGGGACGCCCGGCGCCCAGATCACAATGTTGTACAGGTAGTGCGACCACTTCTCGCCGATCTGGAAATGCGGTTTGTCGTACTGCACGGTCTGTGCTTCCGGCACCCAAAACATTGGGCCGACGGCCTTCTTGTAGTCGTAGGTCATGTAGCGGATGTTCCTCACGACTCCGACGATTTCGTACTTTCGGGAATATTGGATCCGGTCAATCCCAAAGTGCTGCCCGATCGGGTTCTGGTTTTTGAAGAACCTTTTTGCAAACGCCTGGTTGATGACGGCTACGCTCCGTGTGGCCGCCGTGTCCTGCTCGGTAATGGGCCGGCCCTGCCGCATTTTCGCGCCGATGGTCTTAAAGAAGCCGGGCATCACTCGCGCCCATCCCGCTGTTAAGTCTGCTTTCGCGGGCGGCTCCGGCCTGCCCGCGACGCGAATTTGCTCGTTCCAACTGTTGCCCGTCATGGGCGCATAAAGAACCGGCGCCACCATTCGCACACCGGGAATCTGTAACAGCCGATCGTCAATACGGCGAAACACCTGCTCCATTTGCTCCGGCTTGTAATTGGTGAGCGCCGGATTGATCGAAGCGATATACCGCCCCTTGGTGTCGAAACCAAAATTCTGGTGCTCCAGGTTGCGCAGACTTTGGCTCAGCAACGCCGCTGAAGACAGCAGCACAAGCGAGATCGCTGCCTGCGCGACCACCAGCGATTTCTGTGCCCACGAGTTCTTCCCGCTCACGGAACGGTTCGACCCGCGCAGCGCCTCAATCGGGTGTACATGCGAGGTCATCCATGCAGGTGCAATCCCAAAGATGACTCCTGTCAATACCGAGAGCCCCAGCGCGAATAGGAGTACCGGCCAGGAGGGTGTCGCGTGGATCGGCACATAGTGGTTCGGGCCGCTCAGATGGAACGCCAAATGGAGAATCAGCGTGGTCCCGGCATACGCCACCGCGACGCCCAGAGCTCCTCCCAGCACCGCCAAGGTGACGGACTCCACCAGCGCTTTGCGCACCAGGCGGCTTCGCGGGGCGCCCAAGGCCACGCGGATCGAGGTTTGCGCGCGATCTTTCAACCCGCGCGCCAGCATCAGATTCGCCAGATTCGCGCAAACTACCAGCAGCACGCATCCGGCCGCGATCAGTAGCAGGTTCAATCCAGCCTCATAGCCGCTTCTCAATATCGCCACGCCTGCGCCGCCGGGAATCAAATGCAGCGTTTGCTTCCGCCAGAGCTGCCTTTCGCCGGGCTCCATATCCGGCACATGACTGGCCAGCCAATCGTGGAATTCCACCTTGAGCTTTGCTTCAAGCAATTTCGGATTCACTCCCGGACGCACTCTTCCGATCAGGTCCAGAAAGTTGGTATTCGGCGAGTTCAGTCGGGCCGCGGCTCCGTCGATGATTACTTCGGAACTCAACGGTAGCCAGAAATCCGGCATGCCCCATCCCGCGAGCTTCGCGCCATAAAATCCCGGCGGAGTAATGCCGATGATGGTGAACGGATGACCGTTAATCTCATATGTCGCGCCGACCACCGATCGATCGCCGCCATACTTCTCCTGCCAGATGCGATAACTCATCACCGCCACTGACGGAGCGCCCTGTCGATCGTCCGCATCGGTCATCAGCCTCCCCATCCACGGGCGTACCCCGAACGTCCGGAAGAAGTTGCCGGACACATACTCGCCGTTGCTGGTCTGCACCGGAGCCTGCGACCCCGCCTTGCGAATACCCAGCGGCGTATTGCCGGCCTGTAGCGCTGCAAGATCGCTGAACTCCGGAGTATGGGCGCGGAAATTCTTGTATGCCTCCCAGGAGAACAGCGAAAAATCGCCGTCGCCCTGGGTATACCCGTCCCAATTGCAGCAGCGAACTTGATCTCCGATTCTCCACAGTTGATCGGGCTTGGTCACCGGCAGCGACTTGAGCATGACCTGATCCACGAGCGTAAAGATCGCGGTAGTCGCTCCAATGCCCAGCGCCAGTGTAATGAC
>JBOGMI010000069.1:0-2917 GCA_050746645.1 Bryobacteraceae bacterium
CCCGGCGTGATTTGCCAGTTGTGATAGAGAGCGCCGTCGCCGCCGCCAAGAACGAAGACCTCCAGTCTGCCGTCTGCATTCTGAGCCACCGCGGGCGAACCGGCTATAAAGCCGCCGAGCGACGTCCAGCCGCTCCAATTGTCAACGCCAGGAACCTGTTGGCAATTGGTCCAAAGGCCACCGTCTGTTCCCAGCGCAAAGATTTGCAAACGCCCATCGAAATTTCGGGCCACGACGGGCGGAGTTGCGACCCCTGCTCCGCCTAGCGGAATCCACCCCGACCATGCGCCGCCCGGCGAGGTCTGGTAATTGTGATACACAATATCGCCCGGATTACGTACGAAAATCTCCAGCCGCCCGTCCGCATTGACCCCTGCGGTGGGAGATCCGCTAATGAGCCCTCCGAGAGAAACCCAACCGTTCCAGGCTCCCCCGGGCGAGGTTTGCCAATTGTGCCATGCCGCGCCATCGGAACCGCGCGCGAATATCTCGATTCGTCCATCGGCGTTGACAGCCGCGGAAGGGCCATCCGTAAATGTCTGCGCGAAACAAGCTGCGCATCCAAGAAGAAACCAGAACGGCAAATACTCGATGCGATGGGACACAACTCCTCCTCCGGTTTGAGACAGCAATTTTGGGATTTACCCTCCGCGGAATACTCGGAGAGCAAAGCAGTACTCTTAGTACGAAGTGAAGCTCTGACCTACAATGCAGCCGTGCATTTCCACTAATTGGCTTGCAGCGAATATAGATTACATCAACAGGGGGGGGGGATTGCAATAGTACTTTAGTTCCTAAATTTCGGATTAGTACTAATTTGTAGTGCTGGAAACACACGGCTGCTCCGAAACAGCCGTCGCTGCTATTTGCCGGGGTTGGGCGGAGGAGGAGTAGGCAGCGCGAAGGGGTCGGTACTCTGCTGGGCAGGCTTGGGCGGCGGCGCTTTGGAAGCACTTGCCGGCTGCTCCTCGGTCTCGCTCTTGGGCAGCGGCGGCGGCGCTTTGGCGGTCGAGCCGTACCGAATCACAAAGCCGGTCTGGAATTTGCGATAGTCGCGAAATTCGATTTCGTTGCGCGATCTCTGGCTCCCGCTTTGCATCCACAGCTTCGCGGTCAGCGGACAAATATAGGTGTTTCCGGAGATTTTCTCTTCGCCGTAATCGAGAATATCTTTCGCCTTCTTCACCGGAAACATGGGCGGGATACTGACCGCGATAAAGGTGATACGGGCAATCGCGCCGGTATCCGGGTTCGCGTAAACGAGGCCTTTGTAGGCCGTAATGACTTGCTGCGCGTCGGGGGCTCCGGCCTCCCAACTGATCGAAAAAGTCGAGTGCGCGCTATCGATGTAGTAGTTGAAAACGGCCATGCGCTGTGTGCGCAGCGTGCCCCAGTGGTCCCAGCCGAACTGCGCCTGGCTTTGGGGATCGAAGATACTGCGCATCAGGTCGGCAAATTCGCCGGTTGAAAAGGCTCCGCCCTGGCGCGGGACCTGGTTAACGCCCATGTTCACCAGCTTGCCGTTGATCGAGTAAATCCGGTTCTCTTCCTCTCCGTCGTGATAGCCGACGCGCGCCAGGATCGTCCCGGTATGCCGGTAACGGTCCAGCTCCGGGTAGAGCGCGGTATATTGGCGCGTCACGCGCACGCAGATGAAATTGGGCAGGTTGCGGGTGTACGAAATCGCGTATTGCTTGATGGTGTCGAGCATTTTCGCCTGTTGAATCGAATTCGGCGGCGGAATCGGCGGGGCCTTCACGCTGATGCCCATACTTCCCGAGCCGATGGCGGCCACATGATCGGGCGCAGTCGCCGGCGAATAGGTTGCCGCGTGGGAAGGCGGCTTCATGTTGGCGGTTTCCGAACGCAGGCGCTCCAATTCTTTTACTGTCTTCGGGCCGGCGCCTTGCGCTTGGAGATCGGTGATCGTCTTTTGCGTCAGCTTTTGGGTGAGCTGGACGTTCTTGAGGTAATTCGCGATCTGTTTGTCGGTGTGATGCCCAAGCGCCAGCTCCTCACGGACGAAATCCGCGACCTGCTGCACGTTCATCCGCATCTCGGTCCGCGCCTGCAGCGCCAGGCAGCCGCACAACACCAGCAGGCAAAGACAAAACTTCATATTTATTATGATGACGCAGGCGGCCGGGGCGAGGTTCCGGCGCTCCAGAAGCTACAGCACGTCCCGTTTCTGCAGCTCGACCGAAATGGTGCCCATGGGGAAGCCAAACTGAAACCGGAACTGCACCGGAATCTTCGCCGCATCGTCGGTAAGCCAGAGCAAACACCGGCCTTTGCGCTTATAGAGGGTCTTGTTAAACAAGTACGCTTCGTACCGGATCGTGTGGTAGGTATTGCCATCCACCTTGATGGTTTCCTTGTCTAGCGCGTGTATCTTGACATAAACCATCTTCTTACCATTGGTGGTGGGAAACGACTGCCACGCGCCCGGCTGCATGTTCATCGTACGCAGCACCGCCAGCGCGCCTAATACATCGTGCGTGCAGGGAGCAATGGCAACTTCCTTGGTTTCGACCGTATTTGTCTTCAGATCACGCCGGGTCAGTTTCACCTTGTGGGCGAGGTTGTCGAATATCAGGTGTGTGATGCGGTGCTGTTTGCCTTGCTCGGCGTCGAGTTCGGCTTCGTCGGCGCAAAATTTCGGGCCGGTGATGACATGATACTTGTCCAACAGATGGTAGAGCCTGGCCACCGTTCCCGCGCTCTCCAGGGTCATATCGATGCGCCAGTCCGCAGGCTGACCGTGTACAAGCTCGACCGTCGCCACGCCAGCGGTGATCATGTGCCACTCGACGCGGTAGGAAAGCCGTTCGGGATACGGGAATCGGGCGCGCATCTCCTGCGCGAAGGTGGAAACCGTGAGGAGCAGCGCCATAGCGCCGCAGATGGTGGCAGGGAA
>JBOGMI010000070.1:0-4398 GCA_050746645.1 Bryobacteraceae bacterium
GGCTCGGTTTCCAGGCTCATTTCTTCTACACGAGGAGAATCGGCGCCGGAGTACTCGGCGGATGGCCGTCGCATTGCGTTCGTTTCGGATCGCACGGGCTCGGAAGAAATCTGGGTCGCCGATAGCGACGGCCAGAACCCGCGCCAGGTGACCTCATTCGAAGGACCGGGCGTGGGCTCCCCGCGATGGTCGCCGGATGGGAAATGGATTGCGTTCGACTCCACCGCAAGCGGGAGCTCGGCTATCTATGTCGTCGCTGCAAATGGAGGTCCGGTCCGCAAAATCACCTCGGCGGACGTGAGCAGTGTTCGGCCCTCCTGGTCTCACAGCGGTAAATGGATTTATTTTGGCTCGAACCAGAGCGGCGACTGGCAGGTCTGGAAGACGACGCTCCAGGGCGGACCGCCGGTCCAAGTGACGCGAAACGGCGGACGCGAAGCATTCGAAGATCCAAATGGCGAATTCGTCTATTACACGAAAACCCCGCCAGAGAAAGGCGTCTGGCGCGTGCCGTCCTCAGGCGGCGAAGAGGTCGAAGTCGCCAGTGCGGGCAGGCAGGGCAGATGGGCCGTGGGAGGCAGCGGCATCTACTATCTGAGCGCACTGGGTGAACTGGTTTTCCAGGAGTTTTCCAGCAAGCGATGCATCCGCGTACCCACGTCTGACCTGCAACTCGGCGTTGCGAATATGATCGGCGCCGCCCCGGATGATCGCTCGATTCTGTTAACGGTACTGGTCCGTTCGGAAGATCGTTTGGTCCTGGTTCGGAATTTTCAGTGATCTCATATCAGAGGGGAGCGGGGCATGAATGATTGGCTCCGGCGCCGGACTGGGGCGGTGCCGGAGAAAATACGCCAGCAGAAGGACGGCGCCGGCCGTTCCCACGATCACATCGGCGCCGGACATGCCGCGAGCGCCCCAGTGCGCATAGCCTTTGCCGTCGACCAATACCATATAAACTACCGGAACGTTCCCTAGCGAGTTGATGATGGAGTAGCGCGCGCTGCCGCTCTTGCCCGAGCCGCCGAGAAATTCCAGGACCACCGCAGTGAACAGCGCGTAACTGGCTCCGATCGTGAATAAAAACAGCATGGCGCCCGCGAAATAGAGAGACGGCTGGAGCGGCCCGAGCCACAGTACCGCGAGCGCCGCTTCGTTTACAAGGCCCGACAGTATATAGGCCACTACGGTGCGCACACGCGCAGAGATAAATGTTGTTGAGAACGCTCCCGCGGCCATCAGCAAAGAGCCGGCCAGACCGTTCATCCACGCCACTTCCCGCCCGCCTATGTGATAATCGGCGGCCAGGCCGGGCAGCAGTTGAATCATGGCTCCGCTGCCCATGGGAGCAAGCAGGAGCAGCGTGTAAGGGACGGCTCTCCAGCGCAGAAACGTTGTTCTGAACTCGTGCCAGATTCTGACAAATGTTTCACCGACCTTGTGCTCACCGGCTACATATCGATCGGGCGGCAAAAAAGCGGCAAGAGACGGCAGGGCAATCATCGCGGCCGTGATCCAGCCAAGCGCCCCGAATCCCAGCCGGCCCGAAAGCGAGGCCAGCACAAAGAGGGCGAGCGCACCGAAAGCCAGCGATCCACTTTGATAAAAGCTGCTCGCGCGCCGGCGGCTGGTCTCGCATGGTATCGCGCCCATCATGCCGCCGCAGCTCGCCACTATGAGCTGGCCCAGGCAGGCGCTGAGAAACATGAGCCCTACGGCTTGCGCACCGGCCAAGCTGGGCTGGCGAAATGCGGCGAGCATCGCCGCGGCCGCGGCGATGGCAGCAGTGATGAGCCAGGTGCGGCGCCGCAGCCAGAAATCGGTAATGGGACTCCAAAGGAAATAAATTGTCAGCGGCAGGTTGAGAAGCGCAATGATTTCGGCGCCGCGCGCCGGTCCAACGCCCTGCTTGCGCAGCAGATACGAAAGCACTCCGCCCAGCACGCCATTCGCGAGCACCGCATGCGAAGCGATCAGCAGTCCAAATCGCCATGGCTGCTGCCGTGCAGCCGGAGATCGCGTAACCGTGTACACCGGCTATCTCACATGCATGGCCCAGATCCTACCATGCGATCAAGACAATTGGGGCGGAATGTTAGCGGAGAAATGCTTCCTGCAGCCCGCCGTCGACCGGAATCACGTGGCCCGTGGTCTTCGCGCTTTCATCACCAAGCAGCCATACAATCGCCTGCGCGCAATCTTGCGGCAGAATCGGTCGGCGCGTGAGGGTCCGCTGCGCGTAGAATCCGGCCAGCTTGTCGCGCAGTGCTTCGGTCGATTCCGTTTCCGAAAAGTCAAGTTTGTATTTGCGCAGCGAATTGATGACGCGGTCGCGAGGAAACATAGTCGAGCCGGCGACTACGGTGGCGGGAGCGATTCCATTGACTCGCACCAGCGGCGCCAGTCCCAAGGCGAGTTCGCGAATCAGATGGTTCAGTGCCGCTTTGCCGACGTCGTATGCTTCGCTGCCACGTTTGACGACCACGGCATTGGCGGAGCTGGTCAGCACGAGCGACGCGGGCAGCTTCTGATCGCGCAGCACCCAGCCGGCTTCGCGCGCCAGCAGGTAATTGCCCGTGACGTTTATATGAAAGGTTTTATCCCATTGCGCCTCGGTTAGCTCGCCGTCTTTCCCGGCAACCGGAAAAATGGCAGCGGTGTTGATCATGCCGTCGATGCCGCCGAACTGCGAAACCGTGAACTTTGCCGCCTCCGCAAGGCTCTGCGCCGAACCGAGATCGACACCCGTGTGCCGAACCGCTTCGGAGGACGCGAGAGCGGCCACTTCGCCGGCCACCTCTTTCGCGCCTTCGGCATTTTGATCCGCCACCACGATGTGCGCGCCCTTGCGCGCGAGCAGCAGAGCAACCTCCCGCCCAATGCCGCTTCCGCCTCCCACGATCAGCAGAATCTTTCTGCTGAATTCCGCCTCCGGCGGTTGGCGCTGCAATTTTGCTTCTTCGAGCGCCCAATATTCAATGCGAAAGGCTTCCGAACGCGGCAGCGCAACGTAATTTTGCAGGCTCACAAATTGCTTCGACTGCTCTGCCGTCCGCGCTTGCGGCAGCGGATGCGGCGCCGCGCCGGATTCGAGCGCGTTGGCGCCGGCCATCACATGAATGGCGTTGATAAAGAACTCGGTCGTGATGCGCGCCTCTTTCTTGTTCTTGCCGAAACCGAAAATGCCGAGTCCGGGAATCACCACTACCGACGGATTCGAATCGCGCAGCTTCGGCGAATCCGCAGTCGCAAAGGATTGGTAATAGGCGGCGTACTCCTTGCGATAGGCTTCGGCGCGCTGCGCGATCGACGATTTCAAGGCATCGAGACCTCCGCTATCCGGCTTCCAATCCACGTACATGGGGCAAATCCGGGTCCGCAAAAAGTGATCGGGGCAGCTTGTGCCCAAAACGCCGAGTTCCGCGGCCCAGGCCGAGCCCGCGAAGGTCAGCGCGTCCTGGTCGTCGGTGTAATGCGCAATCACGCGCCGGTTCGACGAGACCATTCCGCGCAGAGCGGGAAGAATGGAAACTGCGACCGCCTGCCGCTCCGCGAGGGGGGCGTATTGCTGGCCACCGAACAATGATCCTTTCCGCCCCTGATGCTCTCGAATGAACTCGCTCATCTGGTCGATAGTGCGGAGACTGTTCAGATAGCACTCGCGCTGCGTATTACCCCATGTAAACAGCCCATGGCTTCCCAGCAGAATGCCGTCGCAACCGGGATTCTCCTTGACTGCGCGTTCGAGTTGCAGCGCCAGTTCGAAGCCGGGCCTTTGCCAGGGAAGCCAGACAATCTTGCGCTCGTAGCGGTTATTGAATTCATCCAGCTTCTGCTTTCCGTTCGCGCTGGCCGCGATGGCGATCGCCGCGTCCGGATGGAGATGGTCCACGTGCGCAAACGGCAGGAATGAGTGCAGCGGGGTATCGATCGACGCGGCGACACGATTCTCGCCAAATGCCGACAGCGGATAATAGCGCACGATCTCGTCTTCGTGGGCTTCTCCGCGATAAAGACCTTTCAGCGCTTCGAGACGGTCCAGGTACAGCAAGGCGAATCCGGATTCTTTGATAGAACCCAGATCGCCTCCGCTCCCTTTTACCGCCAGAACGCGAACGGGCTTCTTCGTAAACGGATCGGGCAGTTCAAACTTTGAGCTGGTGTTGCCGCCTCCGAAGTTCGTGATGCGCAGATCCGCGCCCAGAAGATTGGAGCGATAGCGCAACAGGCTGAGCTGGTTTCCGGCGAACTGTGCCGCTTCTTTTTCATCCCAGAGGTCGCGCAAGTGAGTGAGTTCGGCTGTTTCAGGCATGGGGATTCTCTTTCTTAAGCATAGAAGCTCCCCGTTCCGGCGATGGCCCGCACCCCTCCCTCACGGTCGGGGTTCTGTTCGCATAG
>JBOGMI010000071.1:0-3636 GCA_050746645.1 Bryobacteraceae bacterium
GCGGAAGATCTGGCTTTGCTCGGCTCCCTGCTTGGCGAGTCGCCGGAGCTTGCGCCGGCAACACGCGCCTGGCACAAGCAATACAGGTTGCGATGCGCGTAAGCATCGTCATCCCCACGCTGAACGAAGAGGCGGAAATCGCGGGCGCGATTCGCGCGCTCGAAACTCTCGACGGCGAGAATGAAATTCTGATCGCCGACGGCGGAAGTACAGACCGGACGCTTGCCATCGTGGAACAGCTCGGAGTGAGGGTAGTGCGCGCGGCGCGCGGGCGCGGGCCGCAGATGCAGGCGGCGGCAGCCGAAGCGACAGGCGATGTTCTCTGGTTCGTACATGCGGATACCAGGCCGCCCGCGGAGGCGATCCGCGAGATCGAGAACGCGCTGCGAGCAGAAGGCGTTGTAGGCGGAAACTTCGGCTTGGTTTTCGACGGAAGATCGCGAGCCGCGCGGCAACTGACGTTTGTTTACCCGCTGTTGCGGCTGCTTGGGCTCTGCTATGGCGATTCGGGAATCTTCATCCGCCGCGAAGTTTACCAGCGTATCGGCGGCTTCCGCCCACTGGCTTTATTCGAAGATCTGGATCTGCTGCGGCGCATGCGGAGGGCCGGGCGGTTCGTTCATTTGCGAAGCCGGATCGTCACTTCCTCGCGGCGCTTCGAGCAGCGCAATTTCGCACTGGTGTGGCTGCACTGGACATCGCTGCAGATCCTCTATTGGTGCGGCGTGTCGCCGCAGCGGCTGGCGAGGCACTATCGCGTGGTGCGGCGATCATGAGCGGGGCGCGGGCTACGCGCGCGAGCAGAACCAGTCCCCTCCCTCACGGTCGGGGTTCTGATTGCTGACCCATGATCCAGACGTGCGTCCTATGTCAGTACTCTGCCACTACGATCGTCAGCTCATCCGTCATGTCGCTGCCCCAATGGTAACGGCCGAGGCGCAGGTCGCGCTCCTCCGGTTCGCGCGGCGAAAGCTGGTCGATATCGGACCCGCGCAGTTTTTCAAACTTGAAAAAGCACGACTTTTGGCGCACCAAATACTTAAAGTCGTTGCGGATGGCGACCAGAATGGGGAGCGGCTGACCGTTCCAGGAACCCTGGGCGTTCCAGGCTTCGCCCATGATGAAGCTGGGAAGAGCGAACACGGAACGCGAGATGGAAACCACTTGCCCGCCCACGGCCAGAGCCTTGTACTTGGGAAAGAGTTCTACCGGCATGTTGGAGGGAACGATCAATACCGGCTCGGCTCGGCCAGTCTCCTGCAACTCAGCGGTGCAGGGAATGAGCGTTTTGGAGGGGGTCAAAATTTTGCGCGGCAGCATGAGACTGGCCGCTTCGTTCAAAAGCGCTTCGCGGTTCGAGCCGCCCAGCGCCAGCCCGTGCTTGGCTTGCAACTCGGCAAGCGCGGTGCGCGTTTGCGCAATCGTTTCAGCTCGGGTCTTCAAATCGATCTCCGCAGCGGTTACACATCCCGGTGAACGGTTTCAGGGGAAAACGCGGGAACGCAAATCGCGAAGTATTCCGCGCCTTCCGGCTCAGGTGTACTGTAGCGCACCCATTCGCCTTTATGGGCGATGACCGCCTGGCCGGCGCGCACCTCCAGAGCGCCGCCGGAATACTCCACGCGAACCATCCCTTTGAGTACCACGGTACACTCGTCAAAATCCGGCGTCTGGCCGGGCTCCTGCCAGCCGGCGGGGCTGCGCATGAGCGCCACGCTGGTCTCGGCGGTACTGGAGTTTACCCGGCCAATGTATTCGTCGATCAGCTTGGGCTTGTTGCCGGCGGCCTGGATGCGGCTGGGCTGCCGAATAAGAGTAGGCTGTTTCATTAATGCTGAGGCGCCACCACCAATAGCTTAAACGTACCCGGAACGATGGCGCGCCTGTGGTGACGGCCGCGCTGGCCCGCCGGAGCGGGGGCAAACCGGGCATCGGAGAGATAGATGCGATGGGTTTTCGTGTCGAGCGCCATGGTGCGAGCGCCGCGCTCGGTGCGGACGTTTTCGAGCACGGAAAATCGATCGGGCGATTGCTCACGAATTACAGTAAGCGTCCCATTCCCGCCATTCGAAGCGAATGCGAGTTTGCGGGCGGCGTCGAAGCGTGCCGCATCGGTGCCCGGCCCCGTCGGCAGATGCGCGATTACTTTCCCCGTATCCGCGTCCACCACTGCCATAACCGAATTACGGCAAACCGAAAACAGCCGATGGTGCTGCACATCGATGGCCAGACCGGAGGGCGATTGGCAGGGCGCCAGCGGCCAGCGATCCTTAATTTGCAAAGTTTTCGGATCGATGCGGATCAGCTCGCTTTTGTCTTCCAGGTTGTCGTAGAGATTGCCGTGCCCGTCGCTAACGGCAAACTCCGGTTTTCCGCCGAGCGCAACGGTCCGGATGGCGCGCCCGCTGACGCCATCGATCGCCGTCATGTCATGGCTACGCCCGTTGAAAGTGAAAACGCGGCGCGTGAACGGATCGTAGACGATCGCGTCGGGATCTCTGCCGGTTTTGACGGTAGAAATCGTCGCGAGAGTTTTGAGATTAAAGATGGTGACTTGATTGGCGCGTCCGTCGCTCACGAATCCGCGATTCAGGCGCCGGGCGATCGCGATGCCGTGAACCCCGTCGGTGTCGGGGATTTTGCCGACGAGTTTGTCTGTATCGAGATTGAGCACATCCACTTCGGTCCCGTGGGACACGTAAAGCCTGCGATGATGCGCGTTGGCGGCAAGGTAGTCCCAGCCGCCGCTGCCACCGATAGGAATGGTCTTGACGAGCTTATAAGAACTCGCGGCCGATAAGAGCGTGGCGCTGAGCGATACGGCGAAGATCAACTTGAGCAAGGGTGTACTCCTACGCGAACTATCTTATCGGGTCGGAGAATAAGGGATTTTTCCAGGCTAAATGGAAACCGCCGCCCGCCGATAAGGCATTTAGGTTTTGGAGTGCTCATGACTGCAACCGGCAGCAATCATTTTACGCAGCAGACGGCAGGGTCCGCGCTGGCTGCCTCCAGCGCGCAGCAGAACGAACTCTTCAAACTAGGCTCGCTTCTGAACGGCCTGGAGGGCGGCGCGCTTCGTATGCGGAAAAGAGTCTACGAACTGGCGGCGGCGGTGCGAGGAGGGCACTACGCAGTCGATGCGAAGGAACTAAGCCGACGCATCGTGCGCGAGTGCGGCGCAGGCGCCTGAGCGCTAGAACGCCAGCCGCGATTGAATCAATTCGCCGTCCTTATTCACAAGCGCTATGCAACGAAACGAACTGTGTTCGGGCGTTCCAAAGCGCAGATCGGTCACTTCGATCTTCCCCGGCTGGACCGACCAGACAGGAAAGCGCGCAAATTCGAGAAAGTGGCGGAAGGGAGCGGTGGCTTTTGCCCGCCGCAGCGCTGGACTTGGAAACGGCTTATAAAAAACCTCAGCGGAGTCGGGATGGATTTCTCCCAGCGTGTTCACGTTCAGCACCCGGTAGGCGTTTGGAGTCTCCACAATGCCGCGCCAGCGAAATGGATTCAGCGGGTTCGGCAAAGCGGCGGTGCGAAGGGGCAGCACGTTTTGATACAGCCGGGACCAGAGCTGGGCCTCGGCCCTGGCGTGCAAAACCGCGCGGCCGCCGTCAAATAGCACCACAAATA
>JBOGMI010000072.1:0-9961 GCA_050746645.1 Bryobacteraceae bacterium
CTAAATATCCAACTGCCGGATGACATAGTGGCACAGCTCGCCGCGGGAGGCCGCGACCTGGAGCGGGCTGCGCTGGAATCGTTCGCAGTGGAAGAATATCGGGCCCGGCGGCTCACACATGCGCAACTCGGCCGACTTTTGGGCCTATCGCGCTGGGCAGTGGACGATCTCCTTAAGGAACACAGAGTCTGGCTGGAATATTCGGTCGAAGATTTCCGCCACGAGGGAGAAGCGTTGCAGGAGCTGCGGAGCAGAGTCCGCGAGTGATCGCTGTTAGTGACGCGAGCCCTCTCAATTACCTGATTTTGCTTGGATATGCCAGCGTACTGGCAGATCTCTTTGAGCACGTTTGGATTCCGGAGGCTGTCTTGTACGAGTTGCAGCACCCGGATGCCCCGCAGCCAGTCAGAAGTTGGTTTCGCTCGACGCCATCGTGGTTATCTGTTCGGCACGAGCCGTTCCCTAGCTATCTCGACCTTCCTGCAAACTTGCACACCGGAGAAACGGCTGCGATCCAATTGGCTCACTATGGAAAATTCCAAGTCGTGCTGCTTGACGATCGTGACGCACGGTGCGCAGCAGAGTGCCACGGCCTGGCTGTTGTCGGGACACTGCGCTTGCTGGCCGAAGCTTCTTTTGCTGGGCTGCTTTCATTGTCGGAGGCATTTGGGCGTTTGAAACAAACTAATTTCCGCGCGAGTGAGCGCCTTTATGCCACGCTGTTAAAAGAAATGAGTTAGCATAAGCAAGTTACTGCATTCTAATCGCGGTTTTGCTGGTCCGGCTCTCCGTTCTCCCTCTGATATCCTGAAATTTCTGTTGCTCCTTCAAGAGCGGCGGAAACCTTCCTTCACAAAACACAAAAATGCACATTAAAAAACAACGCCTCCTCACGCCGGGTCCCACCCCGCTTCTGCCTGCGGCTTTGCAGGCCATGATGGGCTCGGATATCCATCATCGGACCGACGATTTTCGCAAGCTCTACAAGCAGGTGCTTTCGGACTTGAAGGAGGTGTTGAAGACATCGAACGATGTGCTGGTGCTGGTGTCGTCGGGCACGGGCGGGCTCGAAGCCGCGGCTTCCAATTTCTTTTCTCCCGGCGATGAAGTGCTGGTCTGCTCGGCGGGGAAATTCGGCGAGCGCTGGGTGGATATCGCGAAGACCTGGAACCTGAAAGCCACCGTCCTGACCGCGCCTTATGGCCAGGCGGTGCAGCCCGAAGCGGTCGAAAAGGCTTTGGCGCAGAACAAGAAGCTCAAAGGTGTTTTCGTGCAGGCTTCCGAGACCTCTACCGGCACGCAGCACGATGTGAAGACGATGGGCTTGGCGGTCAAGAAGACCGACGCCATTTTCGTTGTCGATGCCATTACCGGTATCGGAACTATGCCGCTCGACATCGAGGGCTGGGGACTCGATGTGGTCGTCGGCGGCTCGCAGAAGGCATTTATGATTCCGCCGGGCCTGTCCTTTCTTTCTATAAGTCCGAAAGCGTGGGCGTTTGCCGATTCCGCGACTTCGCCGCACTATTATTTCAATCTCAAGCGCGAGAAGAAATCCGCGGCCAACGGCGAGTCCGTTTTTACGCCCAGCATCGCCTTGCTAGTCGCTTTCGCCGAGGCGCTGAAGTACGTCAAGTCGATCGGCATCGACAATCTGATCGCAAACGCGCAAGTACTCGCCAGAGCCACTCGCGAATCCGTCAAGGTGCTGGGCCTCGAAGCGTTCTCCCATTCGCCGGCTTCGTCGGTTACTGCCGTCAAGGCGCCCGCGGGCATGGATTCCGGTGTGATCGTAAAGGAGTTCCGCAACCGCTTCAATGCGATCATCAGCAACGGCCAGGGCACGATGAAAGGGCAGATTTTCCGTCTGGCGCATCTGGGATATTTCGACTTTCATGACTTATTCGCGATTGTCGCCGAGTTGGAATTGATTCTCGCCGCTCAGGGCAAGCCGGTGCAGTTTGGCTCCGCCGTAGCCGCGGCCCAGAAAGTATACGCAGAGGCGGCGCTACCGAAACCGGAAGCGGTCGCGGTCAGCTAAGGACGGAAATCCGATGAAAATTCTTGTTGCGGAACCGCTCGCCCCGGCGGCATTAGAACTTCTGCGGGGCCAATCCGGTTGGGACGTCGTGGTCGCCGACCCCAAAACCTACCAGCCTCATCTCGCCGATACGGATGCGCTCATTGTGCGCAGCGCGGTTAAGGTCACCCAGGATGTTTTGGCCAAAGCGCCGAAGCTGCGCGTGATTGGACGTGCGGGCGTGGGCGTTGACAACGTGGATCTCCCAGCCGCCACCGCGGCCGGCGTTCTGGTGATGAATACGCCCGGCGGCAATGCCGTTTCCGTCGCCGAACACACTCTGGCGCTCATGCTATCGATGGCGCGCTTCGTGCCCCAGGCCAGCGCCTCGACCAAGGCCGGCAAATGGGAAAAGAAGAAGTTTCTCGGCAACGAGCTTCGCGGCAAAACCCTCGGCGTTGTCGGACTCGGCAGCACCGGGCGCGAGGTCGTGAAGCGCGCCAAAGCCTTCGAGATGAAAACCATCGGCCACGATCCCTATGTTAGTTCGCAAAGCGCGGCCGACATGGGCGTGGAACTGGTCCCGCTGCCGGATCTTTATCGCCACAGCGATTACGTGACCTTGCACGTCGCGCTGACGCCCGAAACCGACCATATGCTCAACGCCGAGGCATTTGCGCAAATGAAAAAAGGCGTCCGGATCGTCAACTGCGCGCGCGGTGAACTGGTGGACCAGGCCGCTTTGCGCGCAGCTATCGAAAGCGGACAGGTCGCCGCCGCCGCCCTCGACGTATACGAAAAAGAACCTCCCGGCGCCGATCCCTTTTTCGAGCTGGAGCCGCTGTTGGCGACACCACACATCGCAGGCTCGACGGCAGAGGCTCAGGAGATCGTCGGTATCCGCATTGTCCAGCAGATGATCGATTATCTGCGCGGCGGTATCGCGCTGAACGCGGTCAATATGCCGGCGCTCACCGCCGAACAATATCGCTCGCTCGGGCCGTATATGGATTTGGCGGAACGCTTAGGTACTTTCCTCGGCCACATCGCCGAAGGTAACCCGCATACCATTCGCTTGGTCTATTTCGGCCGCCTCGCCGACGGACACACGCAGATATTACGCAATAGCGGCTTGGCCGGCGTGCTCAGCCGTTCGCTTGAGCATCGCGCCAACATGGTGAACGCCATGCAAATCGCCACCCAGCGCGGATTCCGCGTCATCGAACAGCGCGAGCCCTCGGGCACACACATGGATTCGATTCGCATCGAGGTCGAAACCGATAAAGGCGCTATTTCCGCCGCCGGAGGCATCGTGCTGGGCAATCCCAGACTGCTGCAGGTGGATGGCATTGCCTGCGAATCGCCTCTCGGCGGCAATCTCATGTATTCGAAAAACGAAGATGTTCCCGGAGTTATCGGCTACTTGGGAAATGTGCTGGGGAAAAACGGCATCAACATTGCCAACTTTGCCCTGGGCCGCCAGGATGCCGCATCCCACCGTGAAGGCGGGCCGCTCATGGCCATCTCCATCGTGGAGACCGATCAGCCGGTGCCGGACAACGTGCTCTCGCAGTTATTCGAGAACAAGGCGGTTAAGTCGGCTCGCCGCGTGACTTTTCACTAGATCGGAACCCCGAACGTTAGGACGGGGTACTGTATCGTAGTTATTGTTCGAACACGTATTTTTGCTGGTGCTGTGAGATGGCCCAGCAGCTAATCTACCTAGAGGGAGGATGTGGATGTATAAACGATTCATTATTGCGGGTTTATCGTGCTGCGCGCTAGCCTGTATTCCCGCTTTCGGCCAAGCCAACAAGATGGCTGGCAGCATGGGGAACGACCAGGCATTTGTGGATTTTGCCGGACAGACCGACATGCTTGAGGCGCACCTGGGGCAAATGGCGCAAGACCAGGCCAAGAAGGCAGACGTCAAGGCCTATGGCCAGATGCTCACCACGGATCACACCAACGACTACAATCAACTGACCGCGGCGGCAGGCAAAGCAGGCGATACGGTCCCGAAGGGCATCGACAAGGCGGGCAACCGTATGATCAACATGCTGAAGAGAGAAAAGGGATCCCGATTCGACCGGGCATACCTTCGCGACATGGTCCGCGGGCACGAAGCCGCAATCAAGAAATACCAAGCCGAAATCAAGAGCGGACAGAGCGCCGATGTCAAGACCTACGCTCAACAGGCTCTGCCCACGCTTGAGAAACACCTGAAGGATGCTAAGGCTCTCGAAGCCGGCAAGCCGCTGCCCGTGCCGATGACCTAAGCGCCGAATGAGGCTTCCTTGCGTCGGAACCTCGAATCTGAGCCGGAAGCGTAAGCGGCGACCAGAGTGGAGCAGACCTTGCTTACGCTCGGTGCTCAGTTTCGACGGCGCTTCACAAAAACCAGAACTCCTGCCACTAACACTAACGAGCCGACGGACGCCAGCCACAAGGTGCGGACGTCGGCTCTTTTCTTGTCTTTTTTGACGCTCGCTTCGTAACTGCTCCAGTTTTTCCGCACACCCTCGGCGTAACTTTCCATTTGCGAATAATTGTTGCCCCAAGATGTATACATGAGGCCATCAATGCCGGGAATGCCATGAGCGGCCGCCAGTTCCTCCCGTGCGTCTGCCGCGCCGCTTCCCGAGTCGTAATAGCCTGCAATCACCTGGTGGTGCGCGATGGGCTGGCGCGGATCCGTGCCGGAAAACCACTTCAGCGATTTCTTCAGATGGCCTAGATCCCAGTTCAAAATCGAGACGCTCGCCGGCAGTCCTTTCCATGAGCCGGCCAGGCTGCCTTCCACGTAGTAGTAGTGGTCCACCGCGTTGTGATACGGGTCGAACATATCGTTCCAGACGAAAAACTGCGATCCGGGCAGCTTGGATCCGTAAATCGAGAGTGACTGTCCCACACTCCAGGCAAGCAGTTGGCCCGCTGCCATGTGTTTCGCGCGGCAACTCGCGCAGGAGTTCATCTGGCGGATTTCGTCGTAGCCGAGCAGCACGGACGCTCCTTTCGGCGCAAGTTTCCCCAAGGCCTTAGCATTCCCCTCCAGCCATTTCCGTGTGCCCGGCGCGGTCATACACATGCTCATCCCGTAGGCACCCGGAATCGGAAACGCCGCGTAGAAATCCATCGCCACCACTTGTCCGGGACGCAGGCTGGTTTTGCGCGGCAGTTTCACTGTCGGGGGGGTGTGATAGGAATCGGTGAACGGCGTGCGTGTGGCGGTCATGCGCGGATCGGCAATGTAGTCGTAATCCTTGCGCTCGCGATAGACCGTGGAAGGATGATTGGGATCGTACACCTTCAGCGGCGTCCCCGGTCGGCGGGTCACGTACACCAGCGCGGTCTCCTCCAACTGCACATCGTCGAACCACAGAGTCCCGGAACTGCCGCCCCAAATGCCGAAATAGAAGTCCGCCTGCGTCGTGCCGCCGCTGTCGAAGGCAAAATCCGCCTCCGTCCAGCCGTGCGTCGCCGCGTGGCTAAGGTACGCCACCAACAGGGCCTTTTTGTAATTCGACGCGTCCAGCACTTCCAGCATCGGCGCCCCCTTGAAATTCTTTGCTTTATAAAACAGGCGGAGGTGATACTGGCGCCAGGGTTTGAGAGTAATCCGCTGGCGGAAGCGGGCGTTTCCGCGAACGTTGACGATAACCCCGGAGTTCTTGCCGCTGTGCGCGACCGTTGTGCTGAGGCCGATCGCGGAATCTCCGGTCCCGAACCAGGCGGCCTTACCGCTCTCGAATCCGCTGTTTTTCAAGCCGGGAAAACTGTTGATGAAATCGAGCCGTCTCCCGGAGCGGTCCACGCGAAACCGCGCGGCGACAATGCGCTCCGATTCCGCCAGGTTCGGGTTCGCCTCCAGCGCGTCGTTTGAATATCCGAACGGCGCCGCCAGAACCATGACCTTCATGTGCTTGGAAACGATATAGTGCATCAGGTCCTTCAGCCGGTCCTCGTTGCGAAAGGGCCAGAAGGATTGAGAGAGAAAAGAGAATCCGGAATCCCAAAGCGCGACGCCGTTGTAGCCGTCCTTTTGAGCCTGGTCTACGAACTTCTTGCTGGAGGCGAGCGCGTTCTCGCTAGAGAGGTAGCAATGCTGCCAAACCCACAACTCCGGCTTGGTCCCCTGGCCGGCAGCCAGCGGCACAAAGAGGATCGATGAGAGCAACAGACCGGCGATGCGATTCCACGTCATGACTCGCCTGATATTACCCTACGAGTGAGGGGCGGATGCGCTGGTCATGGAAACTCGGCAGGTTTTTCGGCATCGACCTCTATATTCATGCCACGTTTTGGCTGCTGATTCTGTGGGTGATCTTCGCGCATTGGATGGCCGGCCACAACGCGCGCGCGATTGCCAGCGGGGTGCTGTTCATCCTGGTGCTGTTTGCCTGCGTGGTGGCCCACGAATTCGGGCACGCCTTGACCGCCCGCCATTACGGCATCCCGACGAAAGACATCGTCCTGCTGCCGATCGGCGGGGTCTCGCGCTTTGAACGCCTGCCGAAAGATCCGCGCCAGGAGTTTTGGGTCGCCATCGCCGGTCCCATCGTGAACGTGGTGATCGCCGTGGGCATTTACATCGGTCTGTTTTTGACCGGCGGCTTCAAACCCATTACTTCGCTGAGTATTGCGGGCGGCCCTTTTCTCGAGCGCATGCTGGCCGCCAATGTGCTGCTTGCGGGATTCAACCTGATTCCCGCATTCCCGATGGACGGCGGCCGCATCCTGCGCGCTCTGCTGGCTGCCCGAATGGATCACCGCCGCGCCACACAGACGGCCGCTGCCGTGGGCCAGGGACTCGCTCTGGTATTTGGCCTCGTCGGCCTCTTTTACGATCCGTTTCTGCTCTTTATCGCGTTCTTCGTATGGATCGGCGCGGCCCATGAGGCGCGCTCGGTCGAAGTCAGGCAGGCGTTCTTCGGCATTCCCATTCGCTCGGCGATGCAAACGCACTTTGTTAAATTGAGCACAAATGCTACTCTGGGCGACGCCATTAAGGCGACACTGGACGGCTCGCAGCACGATTTTCCGGTGGTATGGGGCGACCGCGTGATGGGAATCCTCACACGCGCCAATCTGATCTCCGGGCTTTCCCAAGATGGCGCCGATCGCCCGGTGACGGAAGTGATGCAGCGCGAGTTTGCCACCGCCGAACCCGATGAAATGCTGGAGACGGTACTCCAGCGGCTGGCCAGCGCGCCTTGCCGCACCATTCCGGTGCTCGAAGACGGCACGCTGGTGGGCATCGTCACCATGGATAATCTGGGCGAATATCTGATGATCCAGAACGCGCTGCATCGGCGCCCCAAACCGCCTGGGACCTGATCATCGATTCACTCGCTTCAGGGTCAGCGCAATCTGCGCCACGCTCCACAATTGCGCGGGACAGCCGCCCGGGCGCTGCGGCGGTTCGGCATCGTAGACTTCCGCAAGCGAACCCAGACAGCAGGCGGTTAGCTGCCCTTCAAACCGGCTGAGCAGCTTGCCGCAAAATCCAACCGTCCGCTCCGATTCGCCGCAAGCATATAAGTATGCCTGGACAAACGGGCCCATCAGCCATGGCCAGACCGTGCCTTGATGATAGGCGGCATCGCGCTCGGGCAGCGTGCCCTCATAGCGCGGGCAATAGGCCGGGTCCATGGGATCGAGGGTCCGTATTCCCATGGGCGTCAGCAGTTTTTTCTGCACCACACGGATGACCGATCGCGCCTGTTTGCTCTCCAGTAGCGGAAACGGAAGCGAGAGCGCAAAAAGCTGGTTGGGCCGGATGCGCACGTCGGGTCCATCCGGCCCCAGGACATCGTATAGACATCCCTCATCCTCGTTCCAGAAATGGTCGCGGAAAGATTGAAGCGTCTCCCGGGCAGCGGCTTCGTAAGCTTCGCGGCGGTCGTTACGCCCCAACATGGCGGCCCATTTCGCTGCGATCTTCAAGGCGTTATACCAAAGTGCGTTGATTTCGACCGGCTTTCCGTTGCGCGGTGTGACCGGCTTTCCCGAAACCCGGGCGTCCATCCAGGTCAACTGCGTATCGGGCGTTCCGGCGGCGAGCAGGTGGTCGGCGGGATCGACGCGAATGCGATCGCCCGTGCCGCGAAAATGCCAGGCGATGATATCTTCCGCGGCGGGAAAGAGAGCGCTTTGCAGAAATGCGCTGTCGCCGGCTTGATCCATCAAATGATTGGCCGCAACGAAGAACCAGAGGCTGGCGTCCGCGGTGTTGTACTCGAGCGGCGCCTCGCGGTCCGGAAAGCGGTTCGGCAACAAGCCCTGGGAGCGCCGCTCGAGCAGCAATTGCAGCATCTCCCTCGCCTCTTTTGAGGGGAAGCCCATCGCGAGCAAGGCAGGCAGGCCGATCAAAAGGTCGCGGCTCCAGTCGGTAAACCAGGGATAGCCCGCGATGAGTGACGGGCGGCCATCGAATCGCCGTATCCGAAACTGGTCGAGTGCACGGCTGAGGCTGGTCTCGAACGGCGTACTGCGGGGAAAGCGTCTGCGCTTGGCTTCGGATTCCAGAACCGATTCGATCGCGGCTGCATCCGGTGGAGAAGGGAATCGTTCCGGTTCGAGCGTTGCGATCAGCCATGCATTCTGGCCCGGCGCGAGATCGAAAGCAAGATTGCCGGGTGAAAACAGATCCTCGCGGAAATCCAGACCCCGATCGAGTTCGCGCAAATACTCCTGATTCAAATACCAATCGCTGTGCGCGTGAAAAGCGCCCGAGTGCAGAACGCTCACTGGCGGCAAATCCCGGTACGGAGTGAACGCGACGGCGCCGTTTTGTTCGGTCGCTGCCGTGCGCACCGCTGTATTGCGGTGCCCCAAAGAATGATAGTCGCGAAACGCGAGAAACAAACGAACCTCAAGCCGGCAAGGCTGCGAACTGCTGTAGCGCAGCAGAACGCTCTGCTGCCGGTCGAGCAGGCAGACGGTTTTTTCAATGGTGGCGTCCTGCGCGCGGTAACGCCAAATGGGAAACGGATCGAGGCGAAACTCTTCGAGCAGCTCGAACCCGCGCGGCTGGACCGTGCCTGGATACTGAACCGTCCCCAGCTCGAAAGCAGCGCCGTTTATGGTGACACGTTCTTCGACGCGGGGCAGGATGGAATAGCGCTCGGCGGGCGGCCGCAGCGAAGCGAGCAGCAGCGAATGGTAGCGCCGCGTGTTCACCCCGGCCACGGTGCCCATGGTGTAAGCGCCGGTGTGATTGGTTTCGAGCCACTCCAGGTGCGAAGAGCGCTCGAAATCGCGGCACACCTCGCCCGGGATCACGATGGGCGGCACTGCGGTTATCGGTTCTGCCACACTCATAGTCTAGGGAATGTCCAAACGTTATCGGTGGAAATTGAAGCAGCGCGAGATCCTCGTCGGAGAACGGACCCTGGTGATGGGGGTTTTAAACGTCACGCCGGATTCGTTCTCCGACGGCGGGAAATATGACGACCCGGAGCGGGCGCTGGCGCGGGCGTTGGAATTGGAAGACGAAGGCGCCGACATCGTGGATATCGGCGCCGAATCGACGCGCCCCGGATCGCAGCGCATTTCCGAGGCCGAGGAACTGCGGCGCCTCGTCCCGGTGCTGAAGCGTCTGCGCGGCGAACTCGCCGTGCCCATTTCCGTCGATACTTATAAATCCGGCGTGGCGGACAAGGCGCTCGAGCATGGCGCCGAGATTATTAACGATCCCACCGGCCTGATGCTCGACGTGCAATTGCCCAAGGTGGTGACCAAGTACGATGCCGGCCTGGTCATCAACCATATGCGCGGCACACCGGAGACCTGGGCCAAGCTGTCGCCGCTGAAAGATCCGCTGCGCACCATCGCGATCGATCTGGAAGCCGCGATACACCGTGCGCGGCAGCATGGCGTGCAGCAACGGCAGATGGTGATCGATCCCGGATTGGGATTCGGCAAGCGGCGCGAGCAGGA
>JBOGMI010000073.1:0-2747 GCA_050746645.1 Bryobacteraceae bacterium
GTGCTCGATGATGCCTTTCAACTGTTCGATCAGCGGATCGATCTCCTCTTCGGGAGCATCCGGCCGAACGATGAACAACTCTTCGTAAATTCTCATTCTTCCTCTAACGGTAATCGGTCGCTTACGCTTCCGGCTCCGGCTTACTGCCTGGGGCGCGACGATTGAATTTCGTCATGGCCTGAGCGGCGCCTTCGGCAACGATGGACTCGACGGCATCCGCGGTATACGACACCATTTCATCCACCTTTGGGTTAAAAGCCCGCTCAAAAGGAGCGAGCACGTAAACCACCGCATCTTCGATCGGGTGATCCGGGCGTATACCCACCCGCACCCGCGTGAAGTCATTCGTCTTCAAAGCGGCGATCAAGGACTGGACACCTCGATGCCCAGCCGCCGAACCGGATCTTCTGATGCGCAACGAAGCCCAGGGCAGATCAAGCTCGTCGTGAACCACAATCAAATTTTCCGGCGTCAGGTTGCGGTATTGCAAAATCGGATCTACCGCGGTGCCTGACAAATTCATAAACGTTTGCGGCTTTACCAGGATCGCATTCCTATCCTGGATTCTGCCGCTTCCGGTGAGCGCCGGGCCTTCCTTTTTCAAAACCGGAATGCCGTGGCGCCTGGCAAGCTCGTCGACCACTAGAAAGCCGATGTTGTGCGGCGTGTCCCGGTAGCGCGAACCCGGATTGCCCAATCCCACGATACAGAGCAGAGCCGCGGCATCTGACATCTCCGAGAGAGGCGGGCGCGGTTACTTCTTCTTCGCCTGCGGAGCGGGAGCTTCGCCGCCCTCTTCCTTCTTTCCTTTCTTGACCACTTCGGGCTCGGCTGCGGGCGCGGCGGCTTCCGGGGCGGCTTCGGCGGCAGGAGCCGCTTCGGCGCGCAAGGCCACCACGTGGGAAATCACGGCGTCGGCCGGGCTCAGAAGCTGCATGGAAGCGCTCATCGGAATATCGCCCGCACGTATATTCTGGCCGATGGTCAATTCGGCGACATCGACGACAAATTGTTCCGGGATATCGTCGGGCAGACATTCGATTTCGATTTCGCGGGTCACGATTTCGTGAATGCCGCCCTGAAGCTTCACGCCTCGGGGCTCGCCGTGCGTGATCACAGGAACCTTGACCGTGATGCGGCGCGTCAGATCGATGCGTTTGAAATCCACGTGCAGCAGCGAATCCTTAATGGGATCGTGCTGCCAATCGACCACCATGACGGGCGCGGTCTCGCCGCCGGAGAGCGCGAGATTGAAGATGGTGTTGTGCCCGGTCTTGCTGTGCAGGATGCGCGCGATTTCCTTCGGGCTGACGGCGACCGCCTGCGGCTCCGCCGCGCCTCCATAAAGGACGGCCGGCATGACGCCCGAGGCACGCAGCCGACGCGCTTCGTTCTTTCCGCGCGAGCCGCGCGATTCGGCCGCAACTGTGATATCTCTTTTCATCTTTAAGTCCTAGTTACACACAAATACACACAAATAGAAAACTTAGATAAACAGCGTGCTGATCGAGCCGCCTTCGTGAATCGATTGAATGGCCCGCGCTAAGAGCGGCGCCACCGAAAGCGTGCGGATCTTATTACAGTTGGGCGCGTCGGCTGTATGGGGAATCGAGTTGGTAATCACTAATTCCTCCAACGGCGAAGCACAAATGCGTTCTCTGGCCGAGCCCGACAGGACGCCATGCGTCGCCGAAGCGGTAACGCCCGACGCGCCCGCATCGAGCAGCGCCTCGACGCCCTTGACCAGCGTTCCCGCAGTATCTACCAAATCGTCCACTATCAAACAATGTTTCCCGCGCACGTCGCCGATGATATTCATCACTTCGGCCACGTTGGCGTCCGTACGGCGCTTGTCGATAATCGCCAGCGGCACATTCAAGCGCTTAGCGAACGCCCGCGCCCGCTCGACACCGCCCGCATCGGGAGAAACCACGATGAGCTTATCCCGGTCATAACGGTCGTCGAAATACTCGACCATGACCGGCGCGGCGAACAGATGATCGACAGGAATATCGAAAAATCCCTGGATCTGAGCAGCGTGCAAGTCGAGCGCCAGAACGCGGCTGGCGCCTGCCGTTTCCAGCAGGCTGGCGACTACTTTCGCCGATATCGGCATGCGCGGTCGGTCCTTGCGGTCCTGCCTTGCATACCCATAATAGGGTAACACTGCCGTGATGCGCTCCGCGCTGGCACGCTTAAAGGCATCGATCATCAGCAGCAGTTCCATCAAATGGTGGTCGACCGGGGTGCAGGTCGGCTGGACGACGAAAACGTCGGCGCCGCGCACGTTTTCCTGGATCTGCAGATGAGTCTCGCCATCCGCAAAGGTCTTGATCATGGCCGAGCCCAGCGGGGAGCCGAGAACCTCGGTGATTTCCCGCGTGAGGCAGGGGTGCGCAGTGCCGGAGAACACCTTGAAGTCGGTGAAGAGTGCGCGAGCTGGTCTGGGGGCGGACATCCTGGTTAAATGAACATTCTCTCTTACCGCTCCCTAGCGGTCGCGGCTCGGTTGGGGTGGCGCCAGACGCTCTCGTAGCGTTTTCGCGAAACGAAACGAACGGGGAAAGCCGAGCCCGGAGGAAATTTTGCTGCCGCGGAGCGCGCCTCGGCCGTCGTTCCGAATATGCCATAGACCGCCGACCCGCTGCCGGTCATCAAAGCCGGGGAGGCGCCCAGGCGGCGCAGTTTTCGCGCCACGGCGGCTAGTTGCGGGTGCATGCGAAAAACAATCGGTTCGAAATCGTTTG
>JBOGMI010000074.1:0-2842 GCA_050746645.1 Bryobacteraceae bacterium
GCCAGCGTGTTCTCGAGCGTTTTTGTCTGGCTGGGCGGCGGAATCGCCAACATCGAGGCGAATGGCGTCACGTACGCCGGAAAAGCCGATGAAGTGTCGGGTGATTACTTCAGCGCTCTGGGCGTACATCCGGTTCTAGGGCGCGTGCTTACCCCTGAAGATGTGCCGCTCGCGGGACGCCCATCGGCGCGAGTTGCCGTAATCAGTTATGAGTGCTGGCAGAATCGCTACGACGGAGATCCACACGTGCTTGGTAAAACCATCCGCGTGGAGAACATACCGTTTACGATTATTGGTGTTTCTCCGCGGCGTTTCACCGGCATGGCGGTGGATAGCTCGCCCGAAGCAACGATGCCGATCGACTCCACGGAGCCGGAACTGACCAATCGCAGCGCTCTGCGGTGGTTTGCCTATGCTCGCTTGAAACCGGGCGTCAGCATTGCTCAGGCGCGAGCGCAAATGCAAGCGCTGTGGCCGGGCGTTTTGCAGGCAACCGCGCCCGATCATTTTCAGGCCGGGCAGCGTGCACGGTTTTTCGCGCTGCGTCCCGATATTCAGCCAGCCGCACAGGGCTACTCCTATATGCGCGAGAAGCTCAAGGAACCGCTCGAATTACTCATGGCGTTAGTGGGAGCCGTGCTGCTGATTGCTTGCGTGAATCTTGCCAACCTACTTTTGGCGCGCTCCTCTTCGCGGCGGCATGAGTTCAGTGTGCGAGTCGCCATGGGCGCGGGCAGATGGCCGCTGATGCGAATGCTACTCACGGAAGCTTTGCTGCTGTCGTGTGCCGGCGCGGCATTGGGAGTGCTGATGGCCTCGTGGACGGCACGGCGCCTGCTTCAGACTTTCTGGACCGGCTTTGTTCCGCTGTCGATCGATCCTTCGCCCGACACTCGTGTGCTCGCGTTTACCGCGGCGCTGGCGATCTTTACCGGACTGCTGTTCGGGATCGTACCGGCCTGGCAGATGAGCCGCTCCGATCCGGCGAAGGCGCTTTCGCAGAGTGCGCGCACGACAGGAGGCCGGACGGGAGGCTTCAGCCGCGCTCTCATTACCGCACAAATCTCCGCTTCGCTTGTGCTGCTGATCGGCGCCACGCTATTCGTGCGCAGTCTGCAAAATCTGCAAAATGTCGATTTAGGTTACCGCCGCGATCACCTGCTCATCATGCAGCCCATTTCGCAACCGGGGCGCAAAAAGATCGAGAACCGCGCTCAGTACTTCCACGAACTAGCCACACGTTTGTCGCAATTGCCCGGAGTCGAATCCGCCAATTATTTGGACGTGGGGTTGGCGACGGGGTTTGAACTCAAGGCGCCGGTCTCGACTGGAACGGGCAACGACGTTGTAAGAGCTGTCGAGGACGTGGCCGGTCCCGGTCTTTTTCAGATGATCGGCGTCCGGGTGCTCGCCGGCCGGGAGTTCACCTGGCGCGACAACAAGCAGGCACCGCGCGTCGCGATTATCAGCCAAAATCTCGCAAAAGCGCTGTTTCCGCATCGCAATCCAGTCGGCCGCACGATCGATTTGGGAACTAAAAAGGAGAATCGGGGATTGAGAATCGTCGGCGTGGTGAACAATGCCGATTTATGGAACTTCAGCAACCATAAACCATTCGCGGTCTACCAACCTCTGCTGCAGGAGCCGCACACCAACTGGCCCAAGTGCATTATTCGAACGCGCATCAATCCCGTATCGGTCGAGCATTCTGCCGAACGCACCCTCGCATCTTTCGGACATCAGTACTCTCTGCGAACCCAGACCTTTCGACAGCGCGCGGGCGAGACGCTGGTCAATCAGCGCATGATCGCGCAGCTCGCCTCCGGTTTCAGTTTGCTCGCGCTGCTGCTCGCCGCGATCGGACTTTATGGCGTGATGTCTTATGCAGTAACCCGCCGCACGGCAGAAATCGGCATTCGTATGGCGCTCGGAGCCGTGCGCGGCGATATCTTGCGGATGATTTTTCGAGAAGTACTGGTGCTGGTCGCGATCGGCATCGCAGCGGCGGTTCCGGTAAGTATCGCCTGCGGCAAATTAATCTCGGGGATGCTATTCGAGGTGTCAGCCACCGATCCGGTCACGATTGCGATTGCCTCGTCGATTCTGATCGCCGTGGCGGCAATCGCGGGCTTTCTGCCGGCGCGGCGGGCGGCGCGGGTCGATCCGATGGTGGCGCTGAGATACGAATAAACCGTGCGGGAGTGAGGATTTCCACCCGTAGCTACGCTGTATATACTACAATTAAAGCCGGATGACAGTGCGCTTCGAGTGGGACGCGGGCAAGGAGCGGGCGAACATTTTGAAGCACGGCGTCGGCTTTGACGAGGCGAGAAGAGCTTTCAGTGATCCACACGTACTCATCCGCGAAGACCGCGTCGTTGAAGGAGAAGAACGCTTGCACGCAATTGGCTCTGTCGAGCGGGTTTTGCTCGTAGTTCACACGGTCAGGGAGGAAGGTGTCGGCGCGATCATTCGCATTATTTCGGCCCGAAAAGCAACGCCCGCGGAAAGAAGGTTATATGAAGAAGGTGAATGAAAAGCCCGGCAAAATGGTGACGAGAACAATTGAGCAGATTGAAAACCGCCAAATCACGAAGGCAGAACGAGAACGTCTGAAGCGTGTCGCGGCATTACCTGATGACCGGATCGATACGAGCGATATTCCGGAAGTAAAGGACCCAGCCGGATGGGTGAGGGTGCATCAGCATCCGGAGCACCGCCTTCATCGTGTGCTGTCGCGCCTGCTCTCGATCCGGTTGCCGGAGCCCGACATTGCACTCGCGCAACAGCTCGCTGAATCCAAAGGCCTGCCGTATCAGACTTACATTAAGTCGTTGCTGCA
>JBOGMI010000075.1:0-4571 GCA_050746645.1 Bryobacteraceae bacterium
GTTCGGAGACGGTAAGCACGCGATAGGCACGCCGGGCTGCCTGTCTGACGATGGCGTGGAAGTAGAGCTTGCGAGCGCGGCTATAGGCGAGGGGGGCGGTTGGAAGCTGGATGGGGATCAAATCGTAAATGGTGAAGACGAGAGGCGCGCGACTCACGGCGGGCAAGCTAAAGCCGGGAGAGAAAAAGACGCCGGGTCGATGCCGCGCAATCTGGTAGCTCAGCCAAATGGGATCGAGAAAAGAAAGATGCCGAGGGCCGGAGCGCAATTGCGAGTGCGCCGGTAAACGGGAGAGAACGTTGGCGGCAAAGCGCCCGATTCCGTGGGGGCCGATCCATCGGGCATCGGCAAGAATGGGCGTTGCGCTCATCGAACCAAGCTCCGGTGAGTGGGACTCCGAACACGCTGCCATCTCACAGCCACTGTAAGCGCGGAACATGCACGGGTGTGTTCAGGAGCTGTGAAACTATTGCAAATACATCGGTTGTGTTCATCCCACCCCGGATTCTCCATTGAGGAGACCGGCCGCCGGAGATACCCCACGCCAGACGCATAAGCCGCTCGCTCTGAGAAAGAACATAATCGCCCCCACCGTAAGCAGCATTTGAATATCGGAGGAAACCGCGGCTCCCGCTCCCCCGAAAAAGACGATGAGCACAATGCTAACCGGAGACGTGATCGCCACGCTCAGAAGGGTTAGGCGCGCAAGTTCTCGTTCCATGCCGAAGACGACCATCGTTTGCGACCCAAGAACAGCCATAAGGCCGTATAGGAGCGGCAAGGGCGAAAGCAACCGGAGTATGGCGATAGACGGCGCGAAGGACGATCCGAGCAGCAGCGGGCAGAGATAGGGAGCAAGCACCAGCGCGAGAAGCGAAACCAGCAGCATAATGCCCCCCGTTGCAGTAAGGCTTTTGCGGATCGTTCGTAGCGCAGATGCGCGGGACTCCGCGTTCAATGCCGCAATGTGTGGATACAGTGCCATTGCCATCGGAGTAGAGGCAGCTATGCACGCCTTGATCATTTTGTCGGCAGCGCTGTAATAACCTACCTGCTCATTACCGGATAAAAAGCCAAGAAGGACGGTGATGCTGGTTGTGGACGCGTAAATCGCGGCTCCCGAAACGAACAGCGGCCAGCCTCCCGCGAAGGTTTTCACGATATCCGCAAACGACGGACAGTACCACCGCACCCGCAACCGCTTAAAAGTGATCGGCAGAGCCAATATGCCAGCAGTCACTTCCAGGCTCGCCTGTATACCGCCGGCGATCACATAGTCTTGCGAATTCCGTACAAAGAGAAACAGCAAAGGTACGGTCAGCAGCCTTCCTGCGCCGAGGAGGACAGCGGCGATAGGAAGGTTGCCGGTCCCTTGAAACAGCCAGATGGGAAACAACGTCGTTCCAATCACATAGAGGAAACTGGCATAGATCAGCGGTGATGCCTGGCGCATTGTAGGGACATGGGCAGCCAAAAGAAACAGGGCTGCGGCGCTGAAGCAAAGCAAAATCAGTTTCGATGCCAGAGTCGGCCAATAAATCCGGGAGAGCGATTCAGGATCCCTCCTGCCGGCGGCAAGCGCGCGAGTCGCGCTGTAATCGAATCCGAAATCCGTAAGAAAGGAAAAGAAGAGGACGATGCCCTGCGCGAATGAAAGCAAGCCAAAATGGGCGGGCTGGAGAACGCGCACCAGATAGGGGACCGTGATCAAAGGGACCAGGTAATTAATCGCTTGGACAACAGAAAGCGCCGCGATATCGCCGGCCAGGTGACGCGAAAGCGGGCTCAAGCTGCGCAAACGGGACGTCACCGGTTGTGTCGCCACGTATTTTCCTTGGTGAAGAAATACAACACGGCAATGAGGACGGAAAGTGTGATACTCAGAATGACGATAATGGTTCGCGGCGGCCAGCTCTTCCGCTCGGGAGTGACAGCTTCGTCGAGTACCTCAACCCGCGGGGCCGCCTTCGCCTCGTCAAGTCTGGCTGCTTCGTATTCCTTGGCGAGGATTTCATAAAGCGTCTCGTGGTACTTGACGTTTCGATAGCGGCGCAGGTATTTCAGGCTCGCTTCGGGCAATTTGCCGAAAGGGATCTCCGGTGTGCCTTTGGCATGAGGCCCGGTTTGCAATTTGCTCAGCTCCGTTTGGAGTGCACTGAGCTCGCTTTTCAACATCGCGTAGCGGGGGTTCGCACTGGTCGCGTATGTAGACATTCCGGCCAGCTCCGCCTGCACCCCAAGAATCTCTGCATGCAGTCGCGATGTGGCGCGAAGCAGAGCCTCCGCCTGACCACCGGGCTGAAGCAGCCCGGTGACTTGCTGTGTATTTCGCAGCGCGATCTCCGCATCTCCCAGAGCGTCCTTTTCTTTTGCGAGCTGTTTCTGGAAGAAGATCCGCCTTTGTTTCGCTTCCGAAAGCGCAACGTCGGAGTTTTCTTTCGATAGTTCGGCGACATAGGCATTCGCGAGATCCGCGGAGCGCCGCGGATCACTGTCCTCCACCGCGATATGGATCAACGTGTCCTTGCCGGCGTCAATCGTCGTATTGCGAGCGAGGTCTTTGCGTGCCCTGTAGTAGGTGCTGACACCGTACACCTGCTTCAGGTGGAATTTGTCGATGAGCGCGTCGGCGATCGTACGGCTCTTCAGAATCCCGATGTACAAATCGGATGGATTTCGCCCGAATCCGTACAGAAGGCTTAGCGCGGACAATCCGCCGCCTGCGCCTCCGGCGCCGAGCTGAAGCATGGAGGAGATGGATGAGTGAGTGCGTTGAGGCGTAAGAATCACCGCCTGCGCTGTATACTTCACCGGAATGAGAAAGGCAAGGATTGTGCTTGCCGCGGCGCTGATGAGGATCACCAGCAGAAGCACGCGCCGCTTGCGTGACAGCAGGGAGTACAGAGCTCCGAACGTAAGTTCCGCTTCGCCCGGCCTTATATCTTCTGTAACAGGCATTGCTCGGCTCATCAGTGCAGCAGATTTACCGCCGCGGCGCCCAGCGCAAAGTTACTGAACAACTGTGACCAATCGGTCAGGCTGCGCAGGAATGTGCTCCGGTTCAGCTGCGCGGGCACCACGATCGTGTCGCCCGGGTACAAGTGTCTCGATCCAAAACTCTTCGCAAAAAGCGGCGATGTTCTGCTGTTGCTGATGACCGAGCCGTCCGCCCGGATCACAAACATGTGCTTGCGGTCGGCATTGCGCGTCGGGCCGCCGGCTTCGTTCAAGTAATCGCCGACGCGGAAGTCCTCGCGGTAAAGAAAAGATGTTTGCTCAAAAACGCTTCCCATGACCGTCACCGTGGACGGGCGGCTCGGGATGTACAAGCGATCCCCGTTCTCCAGCGACAAGTCCGGCAGCGCGTTTAGCCCGTGAGCCTTCGGATCGATATTCAGGACGATGCGGCCGTTCATCGAGACCTTTCGGAGCTTTTCAATGAGGTCGCGCTGACCCGTGAGCGACGCCTGAGCCGTGGCAGCCTGCTGCGGGGAAGTAACCCGGCTGGACAGATTCGCAGCGGCCTGATCCGCTTCCAACTCATAGTGATTGCGGAAGTCTTCGTATCTTTTCTGCTGCTCACGGCGAGTGCTTTCGCGTGTAAATTGAGCACCATAGAGATACGCGTCCCGGGTCAGGCCGCCGGCGCGCTCTACCAACTCCCGCAGCGTCTCTCCCGGCGAAACCGAGTAGACGCCGGCCATGGCAACTTCTCCCTCAATGCGCACCTGTTTGCTCTGCTGCGAACGTGGGACGGAAAAATCGGCTTTGGAAAAAATCGTGACAACATCTCCCGGACGCAGCAAGAGATTTTGTGTCTCATCGTGATCCAATACAAGCTTTTCCAGGTTGAACGGAATCCGGCGAGTCTCCAGCGTCCGCCTGTCGGTGCGTTCAACGAGGGCGTATTGCCAGTCGATTTCCGGGGCGAGAGGCTCAACGCTATTGCTCGGGTTGAACGTCCGTAGCGGCGGTACGTTATCCAATTCGGTCGCGGCGGCCAGCGATGAATCCCCCTGGGCATTCCGGTCTTGAGACCGATACGAAATAGCGACGTCTTTTGCCTTGGAACCTTTAGGTGCTTTCTCCTCCTCATCGTCACGACCGGCATCCGCGGTCTGGACCTCGGCATTGCGGGCATCCCAGTATTCACGCGTCAACAGTGCTTCTTTGTTGGGAATCAAGTCGCTCAGCCGCATCCCCGGTTTCCAGGGATACCGGCCGGCATCGGCGACATTTCCCTTAAGGGTGATCGCGTTGTCGAAGTGCGGAACTAACGGAGTGAGCTGGATAATATCGCCGCTCTGTAGCTGAGTGTCCAGACCTTTCCGATTCAGGGAAACATGGATCACGTGCAGCGACGAATGGTCGTCGATTCGCTGAAGGTGTACCTGTTTGGTCGATGCTAGCGGCGACGGGCCTTCGGCAAAGTGAAGAAGGTTCCGTAGCGTGGCGCCAGGTTTGAGCTCATAGATCGCAGGATGCCGCACGCTGCCCGCGATGGCCACGTGCGGGCCGGCCTCCGGTATAAAAATCACATCGCCCGGCTCCAGCCGTGCGTCTTGCGATTT
>JBOGMI010000076.1:0-1346 GCA_050746645.1 Bryobacteraceae bacterium
CCCTTTGGCCAGAGCAGGTGTAGCGGCATCGAGCCGCCACACCGAGTAAATGGCCTTCGCGCCCGCCTTTGCGCGATAAGCGGAGAAAGGAATAAATTTCTGATAGATATTACCTTCGCTCTGCGCGTATCCGAAGTACGGCTGAACGTCGGTCTGGCGCGCCGGACGGAAGGGCAGATATTCGTCCCAGATGTCGGCGACGAACTGGTCCAGCGCGTATTTGTGGCCGCCGAGTTGGAGATCGAAGGGGCTGCCATAGGAAAAAACAATGTACAGAATTTTATCCCGTCCGATCTTGTCGAGACATTTTCGAATGGGCCGCTTCACACGCGATTCGAATTCTTTGGCATCGATGCTTTCGGTCGAGGAGACTCCAATCTTACAGATGTTCCCGGCGGGGATGTCCCGCTTCGCCATGTAATATTTCGCGACTTTGCGAGAGCCGTGGGCATGTGCGTTGTAGACGACGAGCACACGATCGCTGAGCGAGGCCGCCTGCGCCGCGCACGCTGCCAAAATCAAAGCGCCCGCCAGATGTATTTGGATCCGGATGGACAATTCTAACCCGAACCCTTTGAAAGATGGGATCTGCTAACTTAAATCCGATGACCGCGTCCGAGCGCGACAGCCTGGACACTCGCGGCTACGTGCTGCTCGAAAATTTCCTGACGCCGGATGTTTTGGATCGAGTGCGAAACCGTGTCGAAGAGTTGTACCAAGCCGAAGGCGAGAATGCCGGCGCCGAGTTTCGCAAGGAGCCGGGCTCGCGCCGCCTCGCCAATCTGGTGGACAAAGGCGAAATCTTCGAGCGGCTCATCGCCATGCCGCGCATTCTCGCGCTGGTCGGCCACGTTTTAGGCGATCGCTTCAAATTGAGCAGCTTCAACGCGCGTTCGGCAAATCCCAACGGGACCGAGGCTCAGCCGCTGCACTGCGATGCCGGCGCCATTGCGGACACGAGCGGCTATTGGGTGTGCAATACGATTTGGCTGCTGGACGACTTCACTCCGCAAAACGGAGCCACGCGCATCATTCCCGGTTCTCACAAATGGCAAAAGCTGCCCCAAGGAGCGCTCGCCGATCCCGCCGCACCGCATCCGGAAGAAGTGCTTGTTACAGGACCGGCCGGAAGCGTGGTGGTGATGAACACGCATGCCTGGCACGGCGGCACCGCCAACCGCACGGCGAAACATCGCAGAGCGCTGCATGCCTTCTACTGCCGCTTTGACAAACCGCAGCAGCAGTATCAAAAGCGCCTGGTGCGCCCCGAAACGCAAGCCCGGCTTTCTCCCGAACTGCGCCGGTTGCTCGCGCTCGACGACCCGCTGAACGACGAATTGAGCGCG
>JBOGMI010000077.1:0-2639 GCA_050746645.1 Bryobacteraceae bacterium
CGTCCGGGGCGGGTTTCGGGTTGCGCACACACTCGTCCGTAATCACCGGGTGAAATTGGATATCGGATGCATAGCGTTCGAGCGTCGCATCCAGCTCATACTTGGCGCGCCCGGTGAAGATCGCCAGTGCCGACCGTTCCTCCAGCCGCGTCAGAAGTCCGTCGCGCGGCATCCAGACCTCATTCCGGATCAGCCCGCCGCCGTTTTCGCCCAAAAACACGCGGTTGAAATAATCGACAACATCGCCATAATCGACTTTCTTGCCCAGATCCTCGATCAACCGCTGCGACAGCAGCCAGTCGTTGTTCCAGCCGCCGGCGTTCTTGAAATTCTGAATCGTATCCTGCGAAACCAGTTTCCCGGTAAAATGGCGCACGGTTTCGCGAATGGCTTCGCGATAGGAGGCAGTCACTTCGACCAGCACGCCATCCACGTCGAAGACGATGACGTCTGGAGGAGTTTGCCTCAGTTCCAAATCTGCTCCAGTTCGTCGAGAAAGCGCCGGATCTGATCGCGCGTTCCCACCGTGACGCGCACCCAGCCGGGAAGCTCATAGCTGCGGTCGCGCACCAGAACGCCACGGTTTCGCAGCTCGTCGCGGATCGGGATGGCGCGTTCGCCGGCTTGGATGAGAACGAAATTCGCCTGGCTCTGGATGTATGGAATTTGCAGTTTCTCCAGGCCGATGTAGAGCATCTCGCGCGCGGCGAGCACTTCCAGCGCGTAATTCTCTAGAAACTCGCGCTCCTGCACCGCAATGCGCGCCGCCATCGCCGCGATCGCGTTCACGCTGTAAGGCGATTGTGCCTTGCGGATATGCGCCATGTTGTCCGCCTGCGAGAACAGGCAGCCGCAGCGCATGGCGGCCATACCGTAGACTTTCGAAAATGTGCGGCTCACAAACAGGTTCGGATAGTCGCGAATCCGCGGCAGCACGGAGACGCCGCTGAATTCAAAATACGCTTCGTCGATCAGAACCACCGCTCCGGAAGCTTCCGCAAGGATTTGTTCGATGGCGGCCGCCGTAATCCCGGTTCCGGTTGGGTTATTCGGATTGCTGATTAAGATCGCGCGTGTCTCGTCGGTGATCCGTTCCAGCAGTTCTTCGAGCGGGAACGCGAACGTATCCGGGCGGTAGTCGATCTCATGAATCCGCGAGCCCGCCAACTGCGCATAGAAGCGGTACATCGCATAGGAAGGCCGGAGGATCAACACCTCGTCGCCATCGTCGATGTACGTGTTGACAAGCAATTGAATCGCTTCGTCGGTTCCATTCGAGATGGTCATCTCATCCGCCGCGACGCCGAAATGCCGCGAGAGGTCTTCCGTGGCATGTTCGTATTCGGGATAGATGCTCAAATCCGCCGCTGTAATGTAGCGCTTCAGAAAATCGAGCACGTGCGGCGGCGCCCCGACCGTGTTCTCGTTGAAATCGAGGCGCAGCTTGTTGCGCCGGCTGCCCGTCGGTGGCCGATAGGGATCCATGTTCAGGACCGCCTCGCGCGGCCGCGGGGCCTTGCGCTCCACCGCGCTTTTGGCCCGCTCTTCAGTTTTGGTTGCTGGATTTGGCAAATCGAACCTCAATCGATCGTGCATGCGCTTCGAGACCTTCGGCGCGCGCGAGTGTCGTAATCGCGGGCGCCAGCTCTTCGAGCGCTCTCGGTGCCAGTTGCTGCACCGCAATTGTCTTTACAAAATCGGCCGAAGACAATCCGCCTCGCAGCCGCGCCACGCCGCTGGTCGGCAAAACGTGGCTCGGACCGGCGGCATAATCGCCGGCGGCTTCGGGCGATCCCGGTCCCAGGAAAACCGCCCCCGCGTTGCGAATCTTGGGCAGCAGCGCCGCATCGTGCAAGCTCAGGTGCTCGGGCGCGAGCCGGTTGCAGATTTCCACCGCGGCACTCATGTCTGCGACGAGATAAATAGCTCCCACGCAATCGATCGCCTCGCGTGCGATCGCGGCCGTTGGCAGCGGGATGAGCTGCCGCTCAATCTCTGCGGAAACTTCTTTCGCCAGCTTTTCCGAAGTGGTCACCAGCACCGCGCTCGCCGTCGTATCGTGCTCGGCTTGCGCCAGCATATCCGCGGCAATGACGCAAGCATCGCCTTCGGCCGCAAGAATCAAAATCTCCGTCGGGCCCGCGACAAAATCAATCCCCACATCGCCGGCGACCAGCTTTTTCGCTGCCGCAACATAAGCGTTGCCAGGGCCAACGATACGTTCGACGGGCGCCACAGTTTCGGTTCCGTAAGCGAGCGCCGCAATCGCCTGCGCACCGCCCGCGCGGTAGATTTCTTTAATTCCCAGCAGGTGCGCGCAGCCGAGAATTTCCAGCGACGGTTTGGGCGACATCACGCAAACACGCTCTACGCCCGCCGTCTGCGCGAGCACCGCGGTCATCAGTAAGGTCGAAGGCAGCGGATACCGGCCCGAAGGCACATAGCAGCCCACAGCGCTCAGCGGCCGCACGATCCAGCCGAGTTTCCTGCCCGGAGAAAATTCTTCAAAATGCTCGCGCGGCAGTTGCGCTTCTCCAAATTGCCGGATGTTCCGCGCGGCAATTTCGGCAGCTTGCCGCACTTCGGCGCACATACGCCGCCCGGCATCCGCGATTTCGTCTTCGCCGACACGCAGCGGC
>JBOGMI010000078.1:0-1961 GCA_050746645.1 Bryobacteraceae bacterium
AATCCCTCTTCCTCCGCCAGCACTGGCGCCCCGCCACTAGGGCTTACGGTCGTGCGAAGCCGCGGGACCGTAAGTGATGGTCGATTCCGAGCCGAAGCGTTTGTAATTGGTATAGCGGATAGCGATCCGGACCCGCTGTGGCCAGGCACGAAAGAAAAGCGTATCGCTGGCATAGGTTTCAACCGGGAAAAACCATCCTTCGATGTCGTGGCGCACGGTAGTGAAGTGCGGAAACAGGTTTTGCTCTTTCGCGGTCTCGATCTGCGGCACCGCCTGCCCTTCGCTGCGCACCACGGAAAAATCGGATTTGCGCACCCACAGCGTCCCTTCAAAGAAGCGCTGGCCGGCCAGAATCTGTTTTGGCTGGACATACTCGATCCAGCACGGATAGCCGTCCATTTTCCCCTCGCCCCGATACTTCCCTTCGTAGAGCGGCAGGGTTCCAAGCGTCAGAAGAAACGGATCGACGTTCCGGATGTCCTCAAAATCCTGCGGCGTCAGCTTAATGCGCTTGAGTGTGTTGGTGGGATGGCCGATTATCTTCTCGAAGCGGCCATGGCTCGCGGTATAAGTGATATCGGCGACTTCGTGGTAGGCACCTGTAACTAAACCCTGATCGTTGAGATCCTGAAAGGTGACCGACTGGCGATAGGTGTAATCGTCTCGTGCGCGGGCGGTCTCGCTTTCGCGCTTGGCGATCTTCTTGAGCAATCCCGGCGGCGGCACAGCCGCGCGGGCTGCCGCAACGGGGAAAACCAGAGCCGATGCTACGATGAGTGCGATGTTACGGGCAACGCGTCCGTTTTTCATAACCCTCGCTTGCTCGTGGGCGGCGCTGCTCATCGCGGCGCTCGTTCTTTCGCAACAACATCCCCACTCCCATTGGATCATGACGGCGGTGCTGCCCGCCTTTTTGCTCGAAGCGATTTTCTACCTGGGCGCGATCTTTGCCGAAACCCGCGCCGCCTTTGCGCGCCTCCGGCCGGAGCTCGTGCAAGGGGCGTTGCTGTGGATGAGCGCGCTCGCTCCCTACGCGATTTTCAGCCTGAGCGCCGGAACCTTTCATGCGCGAGCGTTCTCCGTGCTGATCTTGATCACCGGCGTTTTTTCGTTCTGGTTTGTGCTGCTGCCACGCCGGCTCGCTTACGATATCGGATTTCTCGTCATTGCCGCGGCGCCTCTCGTTACCGAGGCGTTCCACAGTATCTATCTATCGCCCGACAAGAACCTAGAGGGCATCGCGATCCTGGGTCAGTTGATGTGGATACGCGTGGGCGTCATCGCACTGCTGCTTTTTCGCAACTGGGACCCGGGACCGTTCGGTTTCTGGCCTGACTGGCGGGAATGGAAGATCGGCATCGCGTGGTATGCGGCTTCCATCGTACCCTTAGCGGCGATTTCGGTCGCCATCGGCCAATCCCATTTCAAGCCGATCGATACCGAATGGTGGCGCGCCACACTTATCGGTATTGGCACATTTTTCGCTTTTCTATGGGTGGTCACGCTGGGGGGGGAACTCTTTTTCCGCGGCTTCATTGAGCGCGCGCTGTTGAACATCCAGAAATCCCGTCTGCTAGCCGTCGTGATTTCATCGGTCGTGTTCGGCTGCGCCCATCTCTGGTTCCGCCATTTCCCCGACTGGCGGGAGGCGCTGGTGGCGGGCGTGCTCGGGATCGCCTGCGGTTACGCTTATGCCCAGGCGAAGAGCATCCGTGCACCCATGGTCACGCACGCTTTCGTTGTGGTCACCTGGCGTATCCTGTTTCGCGGATAACAGCCCAGCCTAAGTTATTTCTCAATGATTTCTCGTGACAATCTAGCCAAAACATCTTACAATACCTCCGTATTTTCCACAAACGGAGGTTGCTTTGACAGCGAAACAGGGTTTGATTGGATTCCTTCTCGTCGCGTTTGTCGGCCTGGCCCGCGGTGGGCAGACCGTCGGCATGCCGGCCGTTGCG
>JBOGMI010000079.1:0-3165 GCA_050746645.1 Bryobacteraceae bacterium
ATATGCCTTCAGGTAGCATCGGAGGTTGAGCGATCCCGCGGCGATCGGATTCATTTCGGATACTCACGGGCTGCTCCGTCAGGAAGCGATCGCGGCATTAGACGGCTGCGATCTCATCATTCACGCAGGCGATGTTGGCGACCCTGCGATCGTGCAGGAGCTAAGTTCCATAGCTCCTGTGGTGGCCGTCAGAGGGAATATCGATCAACGCCCATGGGCATTGCAGTTGCCGTTGACGGCAATTGTCGAAGCACATTCGGCAGTCATCTATGTCCTGCACGATATTCATCAGCTTGATCTCGATCCCGCCGTAGCGGGTTTCCATATCGTGGTTTCCGGACACTCGCACAAACCTAGCCGAATGGAGCGCGGGGGCGTGCTGTATGTGAACCCCGGAAGCGCCGGTCCGCGGCGCTTTCACTTGCCGGTGACTATTGCACGTCTGAATTTGATTCGCTCGCCGTGGGCGGTCGATTTTATTGAGTTACTTTAGGCGGCTTAGGATTAACCTAGGAGCAGTGGCGGAGTCGTTTAGCGGCAAGCTCGCGGATATCGTGCTGCCCGAATCCGGTGGCGCCCAGGTCAGACTCGGATCGCTATGGGAGAACAATCCGGCCGCGATTGTCTTCTTACGGCACTATGGATGAATCTTCTGCCGCGAGCACGTCGCGCAGTTGCGCGAGCACGAAAACGAGTTCCGGGAGCTGGGAGCATCGCTGGCCGCGATTGGACTGGGTGACTTGAATTATGCCCGCCTGTTTCGCGAGGAGAGCCAGATCGCGTTTCCTCTGCTGGTCGATACCGGGAGGAAAGCCTACAAGGCTGCGCAGCTCAAATCCGCGAACGTGTTTCACATCTTCCGGCACGACAACTCAGAAGCGCGAGGCCGGGCCAAGGCAGCCGGATACAGACAGAACCGGCTCGGGAAAAATCCATTTCAACTCGGTGCCAGCTTTGTGTTCGCTCCCGGCAATCGCGACCTCTTGATTCACCTCAACCGTACCTTCAGCGACAATGCAGATCCCAAGGAGTTGCTGGCCGCCCTGCGCTAGTTCCAGCAGAGTTCCGGGTTTGGAGCCGGTCCCCCTGGGAAGAAGGCTGCTGTTGTTGCTGCTCTTGCTCCTGCTGCTTGCGCCGCTTCCTGTGCCCGAATCCGAAGTGCCCCAACGCGCTGCCGACAGCATCGCTCGTGGATGGGTTCTCCGCCTCCTGCTGTTGCTGTTGTTTCCTATTGTTTGTTTCGGGCGTTCAGTTTGCCGAATTCGGCATACAGTTGCGCGATTTTCTGCTGGTTTGCCTTTACGAAGGTGATGTTTTCCGGCAGGACATCCTTCGGCGGCGGCATGCCCGGCTTTTCATATTGAGCGGCGACATAGGCGATCATCAAAGCGGCGCTCACGTTCCAGTAATCGCGAAAGGAGAGTCCGGAGCTCTCGATCGCCTCGACCGCTCCGGGGGCTTCGGCTCTGGCGCGCTTCTCCATTTCAGTGAGGCTCTTGGCGTCTCCAATATCGGTCTTGTTCATGCGGAACTGCGGGTGCGCCTTCATGTAGGCCGCGAGTTTCCGATTGGAGACGGCCCATTCGTCCACTTTGGGCATGGTGAGTTTGTAAGAGCGCCAAGCCTTCATGTCGGAGTTGGCAGCGTGAGACTTCGCGGAAGTCTGCGCCAGCAGCGGGGTGGCAGTCAACGCCGCACAGAAAGTAATGGAAATCCAGTAGCGTTTCAGCATGTGTGTGAGGATCGCACAAATTCGCCCGCGATGCAAGAGCCGGCGTTTAGTTCGGTGTTGCCGGCTGGTGGAGAACCGTCTGAACGTCTTCCGGCAGCTTGTTTCCATTCGCCAGCATTAAGCTCAGTTGCCACATCTGGGTCTCGCTCAATGCATGCTCGAATCCGGGCATCCCGCTGAGCCGTATGCCGTTGGCCACTTTCCAATAGGTCTCTCCCGCCGGGTCGTCGGTGACGCCCTTGCCCTTGAATAATTGCGGCGGACGCGGGAACATGCCCTTGGGAATAGCGGTTTCAGGCTGGCCCGGCAATCCGTGGCACACGGCACAATGGGTTCGATACAGGTGAGCCCCGGCGAGGTAGTTCGCATCGCTCACCGGCACAGGCGAGTTTCTGGGAGCTTCCCTTCGGATGCGCGCTTTGAGCGCCATGTGCGCCAGTTTCTTTTCAAATGGCATCGGCGCCGCGGCGGTCGCCACGGGCGCAAAGCCGAAATGGAAATAAATGTAGGCAGCCAGCGGCCAAGCGATTAAGCCTATGAGAATTCCAAATAAGAATCGTCCCATCGAGATTTTTCATGGTAACGGATTACTCGTGCCGCAAGACTTGCATGGGGTCCAGCCGCGCCGCTCGTCCGGCAGGAATCGCGGAAGCGAGAGCGGCCACCGCAAGCACGCCGATGGCAACGGCCGCATACGTGAGCGGATCAAGCCGGGAGACATCGTAGAGCATGCTGACCAGCAGCCGGGACAGCGATGCGGCGATGGCGAGACCGGCGATGCAGCCGATCAATGCCACGCCGAGCCCTTGCGCAAGAAAACGCCTGCGGATCTGCCCCGGGAGCGCGCCGAGTGCCATGCGCAAGCCGATTTCGCGATTCCGCAGCGCAACCAGATAGGAAATCGTTCCGTAAATCCCAAGGGCGGCCAGCAAGATGGCGGTCAAAGCGAACAGCGAGAGCAGCAGCGTGCGGAAACGGGCTTCGGAGTCGCTTTCATATAAGTGCTGCTTGAGCGGCATGACATCAAACACCGAACGGCTTGGCACGATTTGATGAATCTTGCGGCGCAACGTGTTGGCGAGCGCCAGCGGTTTGCCGTGCGTGCGGATGAGGAAGTAAGGAGAAGGGTTCGCATTAGGCGAGCACCAATAGAAAGTCGGCACCGGCGCTTGGTTCAGTCCATCTTCGCGGGCGTCGCCGACCACGCCGACGATTACGGGTTTTGCATCGACCGCGGTGACCGCCAGGTGATGGCCTATGACCGTTTGATTCGGGAAATAGGTTTCGACGAAGCTGCGATTGACCACGGCGGTCGCCCACAGCTTGTCTTCTTTGCACGTGCTTCCAGCGAGGATCGGGATGTGCAGCGTTTTGAAATATGCGCCATAGACGAGCTCCTCGTTTGCGGTGATTTTGCGGTCCGGTGAAACGGC